>JAZNMD010000097.1:0-9618 GCA_045579385.1 Clostridia bacterium | reverse complement strand
ACGCATTAGCGTTTCAGTTTGCGAAATATCGCAAATCGTTATGAAAACTTTGTTTTCATAAACCGACATTATTGCAATCATGCGTGGCTTTCAAGCCTCTTGCTTGAAAGTAGCGGAATGTCTTCCGCTTAAAACGTCATTCTGACGTTTCCACGATTATGATTATAAAATAAATAACTATTTCGATTGGAAGAAGCCACTATGAATTGCTTTGAAAGTTACAATGAGGCAGACACAATAAGGATTGCAGAATCACTTGCCGCACAGCTTAAGGCAGGTGATATTGTGACGCTTTCGGGCGATCTGGGGGCAGGCAAAACCGCATTTGTAAAGGGCGTTGCAAGGGCATTTGATGCGCCTGATGAGGTTACAAGCCCGACGTTTACGCTGGTAAATCAGTATGACGGGAAGCTTACGGTATATCACTTTGATGCATACCGTCTTGAAAATGTTTCTCCTGAGAAATGCGACTGGCTGGATGACTACCTTTTCGGCGATGGCATATGCTTGATTGAGTGGGCGGAGAATATCCGTGCCGCTTTGCCCGACGGGTGCATTGAGGTTGCTATTGAAAAGATGATTGAAAAAGGCGAGGATTACAGAAAAATAACAATTAAAAGGCAGGGAACAGAATGTTGACATTGGGGATTGATACCTGCTGTATGGCAGCAACAGCGGCACTTACAGATGGTGACAGACTGATTGCCCAGACAGTTATAAATAAAAACAAAACACATTCACAAACAATGCTTCCGCAACTTGAGGAAATGCTTAGGCTTGCCGAAGTTCAGGCAGAAGATATTGAACTTTTTGCGGCAGCAGTCGGACCGGGGTCCTTCACGGGCGTAAGGATAGGCGTTGCAACAATAAAGGCGATGGCTCAGGCGACAAAAAAGCCTTGCGTGGCTGTGTCAACGCTGGAGGCTTTGGCGTATTCTTCAGCGTGCTTTGACGGGATAGTCGCCCCTATTCTTGATGCAAGACGAAATCAGGTATATAATGCCTTGTTTGATTGCGCGGGAGGCACGATGAGTCGTATCTGCGAGGACCGTGCGTTGTCTCTGGATACACTTATTGGAGAACTTAAAACCCTTGACAAACGTGTAATTTTTATGGGCGATGGGGTTTTTGTGTTTAAGAATGAGATAGAAAAAGCTCTGGGAGATAAAGCAGTTTTTGCTCCCGTTACCACTGCGATGAACCTGGGCGGTGCTGTTGCGGCACTTGGAGAAAAGATGTTTAAAAGCGGACAAAGCGTTTCGTATTCGGACCTTGTGCCTGCTTATGTAAGGCTTTCTCAGGCGGAGAGGGATTTGCTGGAAAGAAACAAATAGGAGTTTAGCGGAGGATGAAATGAAAACATCAAAAAACCTTAAGGGCTATATAAGGGTTTTAGCCTTATTGATTACCCTGATGACGTTGCTTACAAATGTGAATATTACATATGCAGCGGCGCCTGCTCTTACAGCAAAGGCTGCTGTTTTGATTGATGCTTCAACGGGAACGGTGCTTTATGAAAAGAATTCAGGCAGCAGAATGTATCCTGCCAGCACCACAAAGATGATGACCGCACTCGTTGCCCTGGAGGCAGTTGAAAATGAAGAAATCAGCCTGGACCAACCATTAGTGCTCAGCGAAGAAGCAAATGCTACTTTGGCATCCGACGGAAGCGGTATTGGACTTAAGGTTGGGGAAACGATGACTCTTGAGGGTCTTTTAGAGGGGCTTTTGCTTGCCTCGGGAAATGATGCGGCTGTGGTTATTGCTGAGGGTATTTCAGGCTCGCTTGAAAATTTTGTGATAAGAATGAACGAAAAGGCAAAGGAACTTCAGCTTAATGATACCAATTTTGTTAATCCGCACGGGCTTCACGATGAGCAGCATTATTCAACCGCTATGGACCTCGCGCGTCTTGCGCAGGCGGCAATGAAAAAAGAGATATTCCGAAACATTGTGGAGTGTGCTCATATTTATCTGCCGGCGACCAATATGTCGGACAAGAGATATTTTATCAACACAAACAATCTTGTGTCACGTATGAGATATCCGTATTACTTCTATGACAAGGCAACGGGTATAAAAACCGGCTATACCGACCAGGCAGGAAGCTGCCTTGTGGCATCGGCTGAGGATGATGGAAAATCGGTTATCGCAGTTGTCCTCGGAACGACAGACACCGCTGTTTCACACAATGAAGCAAAGGCTGTTTTGGAACACGGGCTTAAGGACTTTAACCGTCAGGAGCTTGCAAAGCGTGACGAAATCTTTGGCGAGGCAAAGGTAAAGCAGGCGGCAGACGGAACAAAGCATATATTGTTATCCGCAATCGGAAATTTATATGCGCTGTTTCCAAAAAACGGTGACGCTCAAAAGATAGAGATAATTACCGATATTCCTGAAAAAGTTTACGCCCCCGTAAAAGCAGGAACAAAGCTTGGAACAGCAAAGTTTTTGTATGAAGGAAAGGTTATAGGAGAGGTGGGGCTTTGCTCCACAATGGAAATAAAAAGGCACCCATTGGGTTTTATTTCTTCATTCTTTGAATGGGTGTGGAGCTTCAGGGCAGTTAAGTTTGTGGTATTTACAATATGCGGATTGGTGCTTGCGTTTGTGGCGCTTGTGATAGTTGGTTTTTACAAGGCGCTGAAAAAAAGCAAACGCAAAAAACGCAGAATGAACAGATATAACCCACCAAGATATTAATTTTTAAGGTTGGGTTTCATCGGATTAATACGTGCAATTCCAAGAATGGAAAAAAGAACGATTAATCCAAAAAGAAGCATAAAAACAGATGAAACGAAAACGTCGTAAGGGAGGATATTTACTTCCCATGCGGCGTTTTTTGCAAACGCGTCTGTGCTTTCTGAAAGATTGGACACAAGTATATGCGTGATGAAAAAGGAAAGCACGCCCTGAATAAGCTTACCCCAAATAAAAGGCTTCAGCGAAAGTTTAGCAGGAGCGGTAACTGCACCGACCTGAAGTATAACAGAAAGTCCTGAAAAAGCAATGAAGAACGAAACAAGCGGAAGCTTTAAATTATAAGCGGTATCTGAGGAAATCAATGCCGCAGTACCACCAGTAATTTCTATCAGCGAGTGTATGTAAGGAGAAAGAGGTGTTTTGGGGAGGCTTGAAACAAAAACCGTGAAAAACACCACAAATCCGCATATTTTAAGTATTGCAAAAACAGCTGAATCAAGCACTCTTCCGAATTCCGAAAGGGTGTTTTTTGTATTTGGTGCCGTTTTTGGAAGAAGATGGGGTGTGGGCATATGCTTTTGTCTTACGAGCGTTCGGAAGATAATGCCGGTAAGGACTGCGGACAAAACGTGGGATAGGTAAAGAAGCATACCCGTGTGAGGACTTTTCAAAAAACTGCATCCGACAACCGACACAACAAAAAGCGGACCTGAATTATTGCAAAAGGCAAGCAAGCGCTCCGCTTCTGTTTTGGTGCATTCCCCCGAAAAATACAAATCCGCAGCACACACCGCCCCGATGGGATAGCCGCTGACGGTTCCAAGGACAAGTGCGATTGCGCCACTTCCGGGAACGCCAAAAAGCGGACGCATTACGGGCGAGAGATAGCGGCTGAAAATCTTTGCTGCACCAAAGACGGAAAGACACCCGCTGCAGACAAGGTACGGAAAAAGTGCAGGGATAACCGAGCGGAAGCAAAGCGTAAGTGCAAAGGCGCCGCTTTCAAGACTTTCTGCAGGAAACATTACAAGGTAGAGTGAAAGATATATTACTGCACCAAGCAAAAAAATCCGTACAAACCGTTTCAAATTAATCACACCTTCACAAAGTTTTGGTAATATATATTCATTAATTCCTTTGTTTACGCATAAAAATTACAGATAAATTAGATATTTGCGGAGGCTGTTCTTTATGAAAAAGCAAAAGGAAAAGCAAAGAGAAAAGAAAAGGGAAGATAAAAAGGCAACAGTCAGGGAAAAAGTGGCAGATTCTTTTGAAATATCCAAAGAGGTTATGCTGGATGCCCCAAAGCTTACGTTTATCGGAAACCGTGAGCTGATGGTGGAAAATTACAAAAGCATTGGCGAATATACAGACAAAAGACTTGTGATGGAGACGAATCCGCACAAAATAGTGATTGATGGTGCGGAACTTGAAATCAGAAGTATGGCAAGGGAATTGATTTTTATAACAGGGCAGATTCAGGCTGTGTCTTTCAGGCGGGAGGTGTAGAGCTTTGACTATTACGGAAATATTAAGCTTTTTAAAAGGAAGTGTCGTTATTGAAGCAGAAGGTGCTTTTTTGGAGAGATTTCTCAATATATGTATGAGACGCAACATTTACTTAAGCGATATAAACCACCTGAGTGATGAAAAAATCCGTGCAGGGATAGGGATAGAAGGCTTCAGACAAATCCGCCCGATTGCAAAAAAGACCCGCACCCGTGTAAAAATCAAAAAGCGGATGGGACTACCGTTTTTACTTCATCGGTATCGGAAAAGACGCTTTGTGCTGGCGGGACTTTTGCTGTTTTTCGTCGTTCTTGGATATCTGGCAACGCATATTATAGGGATTGACATTATCGGGAACGAACGTATTTTAGCTTCTGATATTGAACAGGAGCTTAAAAATTTTGGTCTTTACAGAGGGGCACGGGCGTCTTCAATAGACAACAGACTGCTACAGAACAAAATGATGACAAGCTTTGATGACCTGGCGTGGATTGGGATAAATATCAAAGGCTCACGGGCGTATATTGAGGTAAAGGAGCGGCTTGCCACCAAAATGGTGGTAGGCGAAGATGTCCCTTGCAATATTGTCGCTTCGCGGGATGGCGTGATAAGGGGACTTCAGGTCCGCTCAGGACAGACCATGGTGGAGGTCAATCAGGCGGTAGAGGAGGGCGAACTGCTTGTCAGCGGAGTGATTGACAGCGGAGTTTACGGAATCAGGTGGGAACATTCCTCGGCAAATGTTTATGCGGAGACTTTTTATGAAAAAAGCCGCGAGTACCCTTTGAGCTTTACCGAAAAGGTGTATACAGGACAAGAAAAGACAAGGTACAGCATCGGTGCTTGGGGCAAAAAAATAAAGTTGTTTTTAAATGACGCACAGCCATTTGAATACAGCGATAAAACGAGTGAAGAGAGCGAATACCACCTATTTTCGCCAAAAATCTTTTCCACAGAACTTCTAAAAGAGACTTATAAGGAATATGTGCCGCAAAAACGCACAAGAACAGAGCTTGAAGCGGCAGAGCGTGGAAAAAAAGAGCTGCTTTCTGAGCTGGAGAAAGAGCTTCCTGAAAGTGCAGAAGTTTTAAAACGTGATGCGTCGTATGTTCTTGTGTCGCCTGAGTGCGTCAGGGTGACTGTAAAGCTTGTTTGTAAAGAGGATATTGCAAGGCAAAAGCTTATTGAAAGAGAAAATGGGGCAGACAGCGGAGAAATGGCGGAGAATAATTGACTTTTTGAGTGAAAGATGTTACAATATACTAGCATATGTGTACCCGTTTGAGGGAATGTTAAACGGGTACTTTAAAGGATTTCGCAGGGAAAGGGACAAGCTCTTATGGAAAGACATATTGAAATTGAAAAAATGGATATTCTTATAAATCTTTTCGGCAGCTTTGATGAAAATATAAGGCTAATTGAAAGAGAGTATGACGTTGCGGTAATCAACCGTGGCTCAGAGGTCAAGGTTGGCGGCGAGCCTGAGAATGTTGACAAGGCTATCCGTGTTATACAAAGCCTTGCGACAATGGCGCACAAGGGCACTGTGATAGGCGAGCAGGAAGTCAGATATGTTATCTCGCAGATAGAAGAAGATAACGACGACACCCTGGCAACATTAGGCAGCGACTGTGTGTGCATAACATCACGTGGTACGCCCATCCGTGCAAAAACTTTGGGTCAGCGTGAATATATAAATACCATTGAAAAGAACTCCATCGTTTTTGGTATCGGGCCTGCGGGCACTGGCAAAACCTATCTTGCGGTTGCGATGGCGGTTAAAGCGTTTAAAAACAAAGAGGTCAGCAAAATTATTCTTACAAGGCCTGCGGTTGAGGCGGGCGAAAGCCTTGGCTTTTTGCCTGGAGATATGCAGGACAAGGTTGACCCCTATTTAAGACCGCTTTATGATGCTTTGGGTGATATGTTCGGGGGCGAGGCTTTTCACAAAAATATTGAGCGTGGACTTATCGAGGTCGCTCCGCTTGCCTATATGCGTGGAAGAACGCTTGATGATGCGTTTATAATTCTTGACGAGGCACAAAACACCACGCCTGAACAGATGAAGATGTTTCTTACCCGTATGGGATTTTCGTCAAAGATTGTTGTTACGGGCGATGTTACGCAGATTGACCTTCCGTCAAACAAAAAATCAGGACTTCGGGATGCCGAGATGGTGCTTAAAGACGTTGAGGGAATTGAATTTATGTATCTAAGCGAGAAAGATGTTGTGCGTCATCCGCTTGTTCAGAAGATTGTAAGAGCGTACGAGAAAAAAGGTATTGAGCGTGAACGTGCGGCACAAAACAGACGCCGCGCCAAAAGGAGCTGAATCTTATGAAAGTGCCAATAAGAAACAATCAGAAAAAATTTAAAGTTACAAAGGAAATCCGTGACCTTGTGCGGCTTGCGGTAAAAAGCTCGCTTTTATATATGGATTTCCCCACCAATTCGGAAATCAGCGTTATGTTTACCGACAACGAGGAAATACGTGCTCTCAATCGTGAGCATCGGGATATTGACAGAGCAACGGATGTTTTGTCCTTCCCTCTTTTTGAATATGACGAGGACGGGGAAATAATTGAGGAAGAGCTTGACTTCAGCCCTGGCGGAGAGATGATTTTGGGGGATATTGTTATATCTCTTGAAAAGGCGGCAGAGCAGGCGGAGGAATACGGACATTCATTTAGCAGAGAAATAGGTTTTTTAACGGTACATTCAATGCTTCATCTTTTTGGGTTTGACCATATGACGCCCGAGGACGAGGCAGAGATGTTTGAATATCAGGAAGAAATCCTGCAGGAGATGGGACTTGAAAGGTAGTTAAGACTAACTTTCAAGTCCAACGATACAAAGAAAGAGGTATAAATTATGAAATCGGGATTTGTAGCAATCACGGGACGACCAAATGCGGGCAAGTCTACGCTTATGAACAGGATAATCGGCGAGAAGGTGGCTATTGTTTCAAACAAGCCACAAACCACACGCACAAAGATTATGGGGGTAAAAACAACAGAGGACTCGCAGATAGTTTTTATTGACACCCCCGGCATCCACAAACCTCACAACAAGTTGGGGGAGAGGATGGAAAAATATATATACACCGCCACCCGTGAGATTGATGTGCTTATCTATGTTGTGGATTGCAACCTTCACGAAAACGAATATGAAAAGGAACGCCTTGCCCTGGAAGGTCTTAAAAAGCAGGATATTCCCGTTATCCTTGTGGTAAACAAGGCGGATACAATTGAAAAGGTAAAGCTCTTGCCGGTTATTGACAGACTTTCGGATCTTTATGATTTTGCGGGGATTGTTCCGCTGTCAGCGCGGATGGGCGACAATGTTGATGCACTTGTTTCGGAGGTTACAAAGTATCTTGAGGAGGGACCGCAGTTCTTCCCGGGCGACCTTATAACCGACCAGCCGGAAAGGCAGATTGTTGCGGAATATATCCGTGAAAAGGCGCTGAGGCTCCTTAATCAGGAGGTGCCGCACGGACTTGCTGTTGAGATTGAAAAGATGCATAAAAAGGACAGCGGTACTTATGAAATTCTTGCGGCTATTTATTGCGAAAGACAAAGCCACAAGTCGATAATTATAGGCAAAAAGGGCGAAAAGCTTAAGCAGATAGGCAGTCGTGCACGTGAAGATATTGAACGGTTTTTAGGCAGCAAGGTGTACCTTGAACTTTGGGTAAAAGTCAAGGAAGATTGGCGTAATAAGGAAGCCTTTATGAACAATATCGGTTTTGAATAAGATAACGGAAATTTTTTGAAATTTGGCATAAATATAACAAGTATACTCATCTGAACTTACCTCATACTAAAAACAAAGAGATACATTCGGAGGTAAGTTATGGTTGATAAAAGTATGCTGCTTTGGCTTGTTTTTTCGAAAACGGGCGACGTACAGGATTATTTAAGATACAAATTTTTTAAAAAAGATTTGATGAATGCTGAGGTGGGTGAAGAGCTTGGGATTGATAAAAACCTCGGGGATAGTTTTAAAGACGACCCGTTACGGTGAAACAAGTCTTATTGTTACATTGCTGACACGGGACTTTGGAAAGGTCTCGGCAATCGCAAACAATGCACGATCAAACCGGTCCCGTATGCTTGCGGGACTTCAGCTCTTTGCATACAGCGAGCTTGTTATGTATAAGGCAAAATCAAAAAACGGTCTTTACCATTTAGATGAAATGAATGTTCTTGAAAGCTTTGACGGTATCCGATTAAGTCTGGACAAAACCGCATATGCTTCCTATTTTGCTGAGGTTGCAATCGGTTCAGTGGGGGAGGATGCCCCCGATGAGGAGTTTCTGGCTTTGCTTCTCAATTCGCTGTTTGCACTTGACAATGAGCTTTCTGAGCCGGAAAAAATCAAAACGGTTTTTGAATGGCGGACAGCGGCAGCGTTAGGATATTCGCCTCAGCTTGAAAAATGCGGCAGCTGTGGATGCGACAATAGTGTTTTCGGCATTTCGCTTGCAGATGGCTTTGTAGTTTGCGAAGATTGTGCCAAAGGTAAGGATGGCGTAGCAAAGCTTTCGGCAGGAATGCTTAAGGTAATAGACTACATAAGCAAAGCGGACAGCAAAAAAATATTTTCTTTTGATGCAAACAAAAAAACAGTTGAATACCTCAGCCGCGTAAGCGAGGCGTATATTGCGACTCAGCTTGACCGTGAATTTAAAACACTGGGATATCTCAAAAAAGTGAGGACATTAGGAGAAGTGGAAAATGCAGACAAAAATTAAAGATTTTTTAATCGAAAACGGAGCGGGGCAGGTAGGTTTCTGTAAGTTAGAAGAAACTAACTGTTTTGATATGCCCTATGCAGTCTCTTTTACTGTTCCACTTTCTAAAGCAATTGTGGATGGAATTTGCGAAGCTCCGACACATACATATTTTCATCATTATCGTTCGGTTAATGCACTTATTGACAGCCTTGCTCTCAGGGCGGGACGGATGCTTGCGCGTGAAGGGTTTAATTATGTTCCCATCCCTGCATCGCAATCGGTAAACGGGCTTCAGGGGATTTTTTCGCACAAATATGCAGCGTATCTTTCGGGTCTTGGTTTTGTTGGCAGAAGCGGACTTTTTGTTTCAAGTGAAAATGGTCCACGGGTGCGGCTTGGAACTGTTCTTACGGACTATCCGTTTGAATGTACTGAAAAACCGCTTGCTTTTGGATGTGCAGACTGCAAGCTTTGTGCCGAGAGCTGTCCTGCGATGGCGATTAGCGGAGAGGAGTGGCGTCCGGGAGATGCACGGGATGTGATTGTTGATGCCAAGGCTTGCAGCGATTTTATGAAGCAAAAATTTCAGCATATCGGCAGAGGTGTGGTGTGCGGAATTTGTATGAAGGTGTGTCCTTATGGGAAATAAAAAAGAGAGGGATGTC
>JAZNMD010000096.1:0-3013 GCA_045579385.1 Clostridia bacterium | reverse complement strand
TCATATACTGTGCCGCTGAAAAGATACACATCCTGCTGCACCATACCAATATTATTTCGAAGTGATTTAAGGGTTACGTCTCTGATATCGTGTCCGTCAGTCAGGATACTTCCTTCGGCAAGGTCATAAAACCTGGGAATAAGATTGCACAAGGTGGTCTTCCCACCGCCTGACGGACCTACAAGAGCAATACTGCTGCCTGCTTTGATGTCAAGATTGATATCTTTTAAAACATCCTTTGCATTGTCGGAATATTTAAAGCTGATATTCTTAAATTCGATATTACCGCTTATATCGCTTAAGGTGTGTGCACCGGCAGAGTCTGTTATGGTTATGGGCTCATCCATGATTTCAAAAAATCTTTCAATGCCCGTTATGCCCTTTTGAAATTGCTCGGTAAACTGCACGATTTGTCTTATGGAAGCAATAAGTGTCTGGATATACAAAAGATAAGCAATAAGGTCAGCCGGGGTAATATGCCCTTTAATCATAAAAATTGAACCAAGAACGATAACGGAAATATACAGCACACCGTCAAAAAATCTGGTGCCGGACTGAAATAAAGCCATGTATTTGTAAGCATTCTTTTTTGTCTCCAGAAACTTTTGGTTGTTTCTGGCAAATTTTTCACGTTCAAGGTCTTCATTGGCAAAGCTTTTTACAACCCGGATACCAAGCAGACTGTCCTCCAGATCGGCATTCAGTTCGCCAATTTGATGACGTTGAGCCTTAAATGCGACTTTCATTTTGCTTCTGAACGCTATAACCGATACAAGCATCAAAGGAAGCAGCAAAAATATAAGGGCAGTAAAAAGCAAATTAATTCTGCCCAGAATAATGAACGAGCCTACAATTTTTATGCCTGCGATAAAAAACTCCTCAGGGCAATGATGCGAAAACTCGGTAATATCAAAAAGGTCAGAGGTAACCCTTGACATAATCTGTCCTACCTTGGTGTTGTCAAAATATGAAAACGACAGCTTTTGAAGATGGTCAAAAAGGTCACGACGCATATCCGTTTCAAGCTTTGCACCCATAATATGACCGACGTTTGCCATATAGTAGTTCGCAACCGTATCAATCAGACGCAAGAAAAGATAAACCCCTCCCAGTCGCAGCACGGTTGAAATCAAAAGAGTTTGTCCACTGGTTGTTGCGGCTGTTGTAATTTCACGCACTATAAGCGGGAAAATAAGCTCACATACAGTTGAAAGTGCCGCACAAAAAAGGTCAAAAATAATAATCAGTATATAAGGTTTGTAATAAACTGAAAAACGTTTGAACATAACTGGTAACTTCCTTTATCAAAAGCAGCGGCATTTAGACCGCTGCTTTGAAATTTTTGCATTTTAAAAACAGTGTAATACTTTATTTTGCAACTTCATAAACATCAATGATTTTACCGGTTGTTTTGGCAGCTTTTGACTCAAAAACATAGTTTGAACCTGCCGAAATCTTTTGGTTGTTCGCAGTAAAAAAACCTGAATCATTGATTTTTCCGTCGTCAACGCTGACTGTCAGAATAACGTCGTAACGTTCGGGAACTAAAGATTCCTTAACGGTGCCATTTGCAAGGGGAGATTCCTTTTTTGCTTCAGTGTATTCTGCATTTATAATCTTACCCATATACTCCTTGGTGGTGGTGTCATAAATACTTCCGCCATAATTTTTAAGTGCGTCAACAGTACCTATCCGCACCTCAGAAACCTTCATTTTATATTCAATGTGGCTTTTTGTAACTTCAACCTTTTCGTTCCCTGCGAAAAATCTTGAATAAATTCCAAAGCCTGCAACAATTATCGCTAAAACAGCAACAATGTCAACAATGCTGATTTTGCCAAAAAGCTTACCTTCTTTGTTAATCATATGAATATCCTCCGTCTGTGTTATTTGTTACTTGTCTTAAGATCTGTTATAAAACCAAAGCCGGCAAACCCTTTGCCATAAACTGCATCTTCGTGTCCTACGATGATTTTAGTGCCTGAAACCATAATTCCCTGGTCTGTGTCAACAGCAGGTGCACGAAGTGTAATGATAATATCATAAAGGGATGGATGCTCGGCAAGAATTATCTCGCCCGTTCTGGTGTTTGCAGAAACGATTTCGGCGTTTGAAACCTCTACATCAACAAGCTCTGCTTCAAAAGCTTCTTTTACGCCAACTCTCACGATTTCTCCTGCTTTGCTTGCAGCTTCAAATTTTTCAGCCAGTGAAAATTCTGCTTTTTTTATCTCAAGCTTGAATTCAGCCGTTGTGTTTTGCGTAGCAGGTGTTTCGTTTGAACCTTTTCCGGCAAAAAGGAAGATTCCTGCTGCCACAACAAGTATGATAAGTAAGATTATAAGAGCATCTAAAATATTAAACTTTGCTTTGGTCATGATTTTTTACCTCCAAGATTTGAGTATATGTTGTCTATGTTTGCGGCATATTTACTTGCCGTAAAAGTCTTTTCAAAAATACTTCTGCTCGTTTCGGACAGCTTGTGGTATAACGCATCGTCTGTGAACAACTCTTTAAGCTTATCCGCAACCTGCACGGGTGCGTGTGTGGGGACAACAAAACCATTTTGCCCATCCTTTATAACCCCGGGATTGCCGCCAAAGTCTGAGACTACAGCAGGCTTACCAAGGCTCATGCCCTCAAGAAGTGAAAGGCTTGTAGCCTCTGTTCCAAAAGAACAGTTAACCTGAACGTCAATGATGTTCATAAGCGGCTCTACGTCAGACAAAAAGCCAAGCATAATAACATCATTCTCAAGGTCAAGCTCTGCAATTTGAGCTTTTATGGCTTCCTCCATATCTCCCGTACCCGCAATAAGAAACTTTGCTTTTACACCGCTTTCTTTTAAAAGCTTTGCTGCCTCCACAAAGTATTTGTGCCCTTTAACTTCGTTAAGTCGTGCAACGATGGCGGCACATTTAAAGTCAGGAGGCACACCCAATGCTGCTTTTGCCTGAAGTTTTTCATCGGCTGAATATTCTTTCAAAGGCTCAACTCCGTTAAGAATTACATC
>JAZNMD010000095.1:0-2322 GCA_045579385.1 Clostridia bacterium | reverse complement strand
TTCCCCTTGAGGGCGCTGATTGCCGGTGGCAATCGTTTAGCGCTGCCCGAGGCGAGAGCCGAGACAGCTGTCGAGCAAGGCGAGACTGATGAGGTGTTTATTATATACAGTCTTTCAGTATCTACATTGCCACCTCATCCGTGTTTTGCTACGCAAAACCCACCTTCCCCTCAAGGGGAAGGCTTACCAATAAATTTTTTGTGCTATACTTCAATATTTCAAATCACACTGCTTTTTTCTAAATTCTAATTTATTATCTGTTCATCGGTAAACCTCTTTTGAACCACGCAGGCTCACGCGTGGTTTTCGTTATACAATAAAAAACGTCCCGAAATTTGGGACGTTTTTTGAAGTAAGCTCTTATTCATAATCAACGACATCAGTCCATGAAAGAAGGAATTCTCTCTCTTTTTCATTACCTTTTACTGACTGTGATGCCGCAACAATTGGCATCCATTTTTGAACATACTGCTTTGCTGTATCACTCTTCTTACAGAACAAGTCAAGGTACTTGTTTGCAGCTTCCTCTTTTCCGCCAAGACAGAACAAAAGATAAGTTCTTGCCACATCAGCCGATGCATTGCCCTGTGTTGCATGTGCCCAGTCAATGATATATGGCGTTCCGTCAGCTTTGATTATAATGTTTGAGGGATTGAAGTCGCCATGACAAACCTTTGTATGTTTAGGCATTCCCTCAAGTCTTGTATGAAGCTCATAGCGTGTTGTTGCATCAAGGTCTGTTTCACTGATTTTTCTGTTCATCTTGTCCTTTAGCTTATTGAGAAGGGGCGCCTTCTTTGAGTGAACCTCAAGCTGAAGGTCAACAAGAAGTTCAAGATATGCGTCAGTTTTCTCAGGTTCATCTTTCATAAGCTGTGCAAGAGTTTTTCCTTCGATAAATTCCGAAACGATAGCCCACTTTCCGTCAATCATAAGAACTTCATGTATTTTGGGGATATTGAGGCCTGTTTCCTCTATTCTGGCCTGATTAAGCGCCTCGTTGAGAATATCGGCCTTTGAATAGCACTTATCAAAAACCTTAATACACTTGTCTCCGTTACGGTAAATCTTTTTGTTTGATCTTTCTGCAATTATATTATCAAGTTTCATCTTTAAACCCTCCAAATCTCTTAAATATCCTTCTCTGTGGGCATTTTTGCCTCAACAAAGTGTTTACCATAGTACGCATTGAGATACATCTGTTTTATTTCACTCATAAGAGGATATCTTGGGTTAGCGCCTGTGCATTGGTCATCAAATGCCTGTTCAACCATTTCATCAAGATTGTCAAGGAATGTTTTTTCATCAATTCCGTAGTCCTTGATTGTTTCTTTTATGCCAACCTTAGCCTTGAGATCATTGATGAGTTTAATGAGTCCTTCAAACTTCTCTGCATCATTCTCGCCTTTCACACCAAGATAATCAGCAACTTCTGCATAACGGCTTAAAGTGTGCGGATGGTCATACTGTGAGAATGTTCCCATTTTTGCAGGAGCTTCTGATGCATTAAACCGAAGAACTTCTTCAATCATAAGTGCGTTTGCAACACCGTGCGGAAGATGATGGAAAGCACCAAGCTTGTGTGCCATTGAGTGACATACACCAAGGAACGCATTTGCAAAAGCCATACCCGCCATTGTTGCGGCATTAGCCATCTTTTCCCTTGCAACAACATCTTTCTCTCCGTTTTCATACGCTCTTGGCAAATATTCAAAGATTGTCTTAAGAGCCTTAAGAGCAAGACCGTCTGTGTAGTCTGTTGCAAGCATTGCCGCATAAGCCTCCATTGCATGAGTAACAGCGTCAATACCTGATGCAGCAGTAAGACCCTTTGGAGCAGACATATGGAAGTCTGTGTCTATAATTGCCATGTTGGGCATAAGCTCGTAGTCAGCAAGAGGATACTTAACGCCCGTCTTTTCATCAGTAATAACCGCAAAAGGTGTAACCTCAGAGCCTGTACCTGCTGATGTGGGGATTGCGATGAAATATGCCTTTTCACCCATTTTGGGGAAGGTATAAACTCTTTTTCTTATATCAATAAATCTCATAGCCATATCCATAAAGTCAGCCCCAGGATGTCCATAAAGCACCCACATAATCTTAGCAGCATCCATCGCACTGCCGCCACCGAGTGCGATAATTGTGTCAGGCTTAAATGCCTCCATCTGTGCCGCACCGTTTTTAGCGTTTAAAAGAGTGGGGTCAGGCTGAACATCAAAGAAGGTTGTGTGAACAATACCCATTTCATCAAGCTTGTCACAGATTGGCTTTGTGTAACCATTTTCATAAAGGAAGGTATCTGTAACGATAAACGCTCTC
>JAZNMD010000094.1:0-10757 GCA_045579385.1 Clostridia bacterium | reverse complement strand
GTGCATGGTTTAGGCCGGGAGAACATCGTCACAAGCTGCCTGATTTTACGCAGTTCCTTGACTTTATGGATAGAGCAAGAGAAAATCTTCCGCTCGCAGAGCATCTTAAGATAAATCCATATCCTGAAGTGGAAAAGAATTTTGAGTGGTAATAGATTTTTGATTTAATCTGACACATCTCATTTTGGCTTAAGATGTGAAAGGGGAATGGATATGAAGTATATTAAGCTTTCTGATATGAATATTTCACAAATTGTTCTGGGAACCGAAGGCTTTGGCGAAAGAATACCTACCCAAACCGCTTTTCAGATGATGGATTACTATCTTGAAAAGGGCGGAAATATAATAGATACAGCAAGAATGTATTGCGGTGGCAAATGCGAAAGCGTTGTCGGAGAATACATAAAAGGTATAAGGGATAAGGTGTTTATATCAACCAAATGCTCTCATCCGCCACTTGATGATTTATATCATACTCGTTTAGATAAAAAGGATATAGAAGAAGACGTTGAGGCAAGTCTTATCGCACTTGGAATAGATTGCATAGATATTCTTTGGCTGCATCGTGATGATGAAAGCAAGGCAGTAGAACCAATAATTGATGCGTTAAATGACCTTATAAAACGCAAAGTGGTAAAGAATATAGGAGCGTCCAACTGGAGCTTTGACAGAATAGCCGAAGCAAATGAATATGCCAAGAAAAGCGGGCAAACAGGATTTTGTGCAAGTCAGGGCCTTTATAACCTTGCTACACGCTCAAAAATCTGGGATTTCAAGCTTTCTTACATAGATGAGGAAAAGGATAAATACGATAAAGGGAATATTCCTGTTTTTGCGTTTTCGTCTCAGGCAAAGGGCTTTTTTGAAAAGTATGACAAGGGCGAACTTTCGCCCAAGGCAAAGGAACGCTATCTGAATGAAGCATCTGTAGAAATGTTTGAAAAGATAAAGAAAAGGGCAGAAGAAGAAAATTGTTCGATATCACGTGCGTCACTTAAAATGCTGGATGAACAAAGCAATTTTGATGTGTTTGAGATTATAGGTCCATCCCGCCTTGAACAACTGATTGATACTTTGGGTTAATAGTTTTCGATATAAAATTCTCCAGCGGGGCAGGCAACAGCCATGGCATTGATGACACAGAGTGAATAAAGGGTTTACTGAAAGAGCTGCGGCCTTTTGCCGCAACTCTTTTGAAATTTTTGTTGATTTGTAGTTGATTTGTAATTGATTTTTAAACTTTTATCTGTTAAAATAAAATTGCAGGATGAACAAATTATTTGCGACTTGCTACAGAAAAGAAGGACAACGAGAAGCAGAATATAATTTGTTTTAAATAATAAAATATAAAAAAGGGAGAGGTTTTTGTGAAAAAGATCAGCATTTTGGTATTAGTATTGGTAGTTACTTTAAGTTTTTCATGCTGCGGAATTCGTTCTGTCGAGCAAAACGGGCAGGCAAATAAAGCTGAAACATCAACAAATTCAGAAACCGATAAGCAATTGGATTTTAAAGGCTTGACCGAATACAAAAGCACTCTTGGCTTCCAAGTTAAGTATGATGCGACTGCTTTTGGGCAAAGCTTTGAAAATGGAACTGAAACCTTTGAATATAAGGCGGAAGAGGTTGCCTCCCCGGTATATATTGCAGTGCAGGTTTATCCTGATACAGATACGGAAACCATGGTGGAAGGACTTACTCTGCAGGCAGGAACAGACGATGTTTTAGTTCATAATACCCGGTTTGGTGCGGAAAGCATCGATACAAAAGGCGTGTACTACACAAAAAAAGTTAATGATATAGAGCAGATTTTTTCATTCCATGTGGCGACTGTACCCGGTGGGAATGGTGTTGTTGTCATTGAAGCTGTCGGTTATGCAGGACAGTCTGAAAAAGCAGACAGCAAAATGGAAGAGCTTTTGGCAAATCTTTCACTTAAGTAAGTGACATTGGATAGAGAGAATTTATAAAGCTGCATTATTTGTCCAGATACGGACAAAGACGCAAAATGAAGGGATGATATTATGTACAATCAGATAACAACGCAGGCAAAACAAGTTTTAACCGAGCTTTTAGAGCAGGCTAAACTTAAGGCAGGGGACATTCTTGTTATAGGTTGTTCATCAAGCGAAATGGTAGGAAGCCAAATCGGCAAAGGGTCAAGTCTTGAAGCGGCAAAAGCTTTGTTTAAAGGGATAGAGCCTGTTCTTAAGGAAAAGGGAATATATCTTGCAGCCCAGTGCTGTGAGCACTTGAATCGTGCTATTGTTGTTGAACGGGAACTTGCGGTTAAAAGAAATTTTGATATAGTGAATGCAATTCCGCAGAAACACGCCGGCGGGTCGTTTGCTCTTACTGCATGGGAAAGCTTTGATTCACCCGTATTGGTCGAAACAGTTGTTGCTGATGCGGGCATAGATATCGGCGGCACATTGATAGGGATGCATCTTCGATGTGTGGCGGTTCCCGTCAGGGTGAGCCTTGATAAGATAGGGGAAGCAAATATTATATGTGCAAGAACCCGCCCTAAGTATATAGGCGGCGAAAGAGCTGTTTATCAGGAACTGTGATAAGATTTAATTTTTTAAACGCATGAAAAGGATGGAATTGTATGAAGCAATATGATATTACCGGGATGAGCTGTGCGGCGTGTTCGGCACGGGTGGAAAAAGCGGTTGCATCTGTTGATGGTGTTTCTGCCTGCAGTGTCAATCTGCTTACCAACTCGATGAGTGTTGAAGGCAATGCTTCGGATGATGCTATCCTTGATGCGGTTAAAAATGCAGGCTACGGAGCGGTTGCCAAAGATAATAAGAAAAAGATAGCGACAAATAAGGATAATAAAACGGAAATAGGCAGTATAACAAAAAGAGTTATATTTTCTTCTGCTGTACTTATTTTGCTTATGTATGTGTCGATGGGATATGTTATGTTCGACTTTCCGATGCCGCCTGTTTTCAAGGCAAGTGATCCGGCTGTAGCTCTTCTTGAACTTATCCTCTCAGGCGTGGTTATGGTTGCAAATCAAAAGTTTTTTATAAATGGATTCAAAGGGGCAATCAATCGCGCACCAAATATGGACACGTTGGTAGCACTTGGCTCAATGTCGGCGTTTTTGTATAGCACAGTTTTGCTTTTTGATATGCTGATGAATAACACACATAATCTTCACGGACTGTATTTTGAGTCCGCAGCAATGGTAATAACACTGGTTTCTATTGGTAAGCTACTTGAAGCAAAAGCAAAGGGAAAAACCACAAGTGCACTCAGGGGACTTATGGACCTGGCTCCTAAAAAAGCAAGCGTAATAAGAAACGGTAAAGAAATTGTTATAAATGCAAGTGATGTAAAAGCAGGTGATATATTCGTTGTTCGTCCAGGAGAGAGTATACCTGCTGATGGAATTGTGAGAGAGGGCGAAAGCAGTGTTGATGAATCCGCACTGACGGGAGAAAGTATTCCCGTTGACAAGATAGTTGGAAGCAATGTATCAACTGCTACGATTAATCTGTCAGGATTTTTAAAATGTGAGGCGAGACGTGTTGGCGAGGATACAACTCTCGCCCAGATAATAAAGATTGTGAATGATGCCTCAGGAACAAAAGCTCCTATTGCCAAGATTGCAGACAAAGTATCCGGGGTGTTTGTTCCGGTTGTGATTTTGCTTTCTGTGATAACACTTTTTACATGGCTTTTGCTTGGCAGAGATTTTGGATTTTCGCTTGCGAGAGCAATTTCGGTTTTGGTTATCAGTTGCCCATGTGCACTTGGTCTTGCGACACCGGTTGCTATTATGGTCGGAAGCGGAGTTGGTGCAAAATGCGGAATTCTGTTTAAAACAGCAACTGCTCTTGAAATGGCGGGCAAAGCTAAAATTGTTGCACTTGATAAAACGGGGACAATTACCGAAGGAAGACCCAGGGTTACCGACATTATTCCCTGCGACAATATATCAAGGGATGAACTTTTGAGAACAGCAATAGCTCTGGAGAAAAACAGCGAGCATCCTTTGGCAAAAGCAATTATAAATTACGGGAATGAAAACAACATTACAGCAGACAAGGTAAGCGAGTTTAAAATAATGCCGGGAAACGGGCTCGGTGCTGTGATGGATAATGAAAGTATCTTTGGCGGAAACCTTGAATTTATAAAAGAAAAAGTAAGCATTGCAGAGTCAATTGTAAAAATCGCAGATGGCCTTGCAGAGCAAGGTAAAACGCCGATGCTTTTCGCACGGAATGGTACACTTTTGGGACTTATTGCGGTTGCAGACACAATCAAGGAGGACAGCAAGGCTGCAATAAGGGAATGTCTGAAGTTAGGAATCAAACCGATTATGCTGACGGGAGATAACGAAAAAACTGCACGGGCAATCGGTAAGATTGCAGAAATAAACGAGATATACGCAGGTGTTGTTCCCGGGGAAAAGGAGCAAATCATAAGAAAGCTTCAGAAAAAAACCGGGGTCATTATGGTTGGCGACGGAATAAATGATGCCCCGGCACTCACAAGGGCAGATGTCGGGATTGCTGTTGGAAGAGGAACAGATATTGCAGTAGATGCAGCGGACATAGTTGTGATGAAAAGCACATTGACTGACGTGGTATCAGCCATCAGATTAAGCAGAAGTGTAATAAAAAATATTTATGAAAATTTGTTTTGGGCATTTTCTTACAATATAATCGGTATTCCTCTTGCTGCAGGCCTTTTTATACCGTTTGGTATTACCCTTGAACCAATGTTTGGTGCAGCGGCAATGAGTGTGTCCAGCGTTTTGGTGGTTTCTAATGCTCTTAGACTGAACTTTGTTAAATTTGGAAATAAAAAATCAGAAAAGGAGAAAACTCAAATGGAAAAGACTATAAAAATTGAGGGTATGATGTGCCCGCATTGTGAAAATCGTGTTAAAACAATTTTAGAGGGACTATCTGGTGTAACCTCTCTGGAAGTAAGTCACGAAAAAGGTCTGGCAAAAATTCTGATGACAAACGAAATTTCAAATCAGGATTTGACTAAGATTATTGAAGAACAAGGGTATAAGGTAACGGAAATAGAATAATAAACTCTGTGACAAGTATGCGGTAAAATTCAAGGCTCATTGTTCTTGGTACATACGGTTAAAACAGGGTAAACAGAAAGGAACTTTGCTTTATGAAAAAGTTTAGTTGTTTAATGCTTGTTTTAGTAATTGCTTTAATCGTTGCGAGTTGTCAAGCGCGCTCAATAGGTATTATCGGTGGTGCGGATGGACTGACAAAGATTATGGTTGGAAAAGGAAAAGATGCAAAACGGTACAGAAGTGAAAGAGAGCCTGTAAAGGCAATAATGCTGGATGGAAGTATTTATTTTGAAACAGGAGATGACAGCGATATAAAGGGCAGATGTGGCAATCTTGACGGAAGCTTTAAAAAGACGGTAGATAAATGGGAACTCCCAAAGAATGATAGTGAGGCAAATTTTGAATTAAAAAGCAAGGATTATTGCGGGTATCAGTATGGTTTTACCAAAGGAACAATTGAAGTGCCAATCGGCGATGACTGGGAAATCTTTAAGAAGTGTGAAACTGTTCAGGATATATCTCGATATAAATATATCTTAAAAGTGGAAGGCGAGATTCCGGGGAATGATGACATGGAGTATATTGTTCTTACTAATAAACTGGATGTAACAGCGTTTGAAATCGCAGAGGCTGGGCTGAGTTCCGCAAACAGAGAATTTTTGGTTATAGCACAAGATTTACACTGAAAGAGAGAAAAAAGATGAAAACTTTGATAGTTATTGATATGCAAAACGATTTTATTGATGGTGCTCTTGGAACAAAAGAGGCTTTGGAAATTGTTGAAAACGTGAAAAATAAGATTGCTGAATACAGAGCGGGTAAAGATAAAATAATTTTCACACGGGACACTCACGGAGAAAATTATTTAGATACACCCGAGGGGAAAAAACTGCCTGTTAAGCACTGTATCAAGGGCACGAGCGGATGGCAGATTAAAGACGGATTAACGATTGACGGGGATGTGATTATCGACAAACCATCCTTTGGATATACCGGATGGAGCGGGATGGAGTTTGAAGAAATTGAGCTTGTGGGACTTTGCACGGATATCTGTGTTGTGTCAAATGCACTTATCTTAAAGGCGTTGTTCCCTGATGTTAAAATCAGCGTGGACAGTGCTTGCTGTGCGGGAGTAACCCCCGAGACCCACAATGCGGCACTTGCAACAATGAAAATGTGTCAGATTGAGATTAAATAAAATATAGCGGCAAGTTTTTGTATGCACTATTTTGATTAAGAGGGAAAATATGCGGGAATTAAAAAAAGGAGCAATATATAAGCATTTTAAAGGCAGTTTATATAAAGTGGAGGATGTTGCAAAACATTCAGAAACAGGGGAAATATATGTTGTTTACAGACAAATGTACGGAGATGAGTCTTTGTGGATAAGACCGCTTGAAATGTTTTTAGAAGAGGTGGATCACGTGAAGTATCCCCATGTTACACAAAAATATAGATTTGAATTGCAAGGGTAAAATTTATTGTATTGCGGCAACAGTATCAGGAACTATAACTAATATTTGAGAGTTATGTTGATACGAGTATAGGCATTTTATTGCATCTCTTACATATTTATCAGCTAAAAAAGCATCTCTTTGGGTAAATCTTAAAGAGATGCTTTGCATTAAGCGAAAATTTATTTATTTGTTTTTTTGACAAGCTGTTTTTTCATAGCGTTAAAAGTTTTTTCACTGATAACATGCTCCATTCTGCAGGCATCCTCAGAAGCGGTTTTTTCATCAACGCCAAGAGATATAAGCATTTGTGTCAAAACGGTGTGCCTTTCAAAAATGCTTTTGCCTTTTTTTTTGCCCAGCTCAGTTAATGAGATATATCCGTCTTTATCGATAGCGATGTATTCATCTTTTTTTAAAAGACCGACTGCACGGCTTACGCTCGGCTTTGAATAGTTCATATGTTCTGCAACATCAATGGAACGAACTGCTTGCTTTTTATTGCAAAGAACATAGATGGATTCAAGATACATTTCGCCGGATTCTTTCATGGAGATATCAACTCCTTTTTTGATAATCAATAAAAATATTATACCATAGAGCTATTGTAAAATCAAGTATTAATAAAAAGGTCGGTTTTTCATTTAATTATCTGTCGAAAGCTGGCAAAAGGGCAATTTAAAAAAAACAACAAAAAGTATTGACAAATATTTCTTACAATGGTATAATGCTTGATGGTTAGCAAGTGCTAACTTGAATTATCTGAAAAGACAAGGGGGATGACGGATATGAACTTAAAAGATGCAGTGGAAGGCAAGGAATATATCATCTCTCGCATTGAAACCGATGATGAGGAACTCAACAGTTTTTTATTTTCTTTGGGATGCTACAGTGGGGAGCCAATAACCGTTATTTCGCATCTTAAAGGTGGTTGCATAGTTTCTATCAAGGATGGCAGGTATAATATTGACAATCAGTTAGCGGAAGCGATTTTAATTTAAGACAGCTTCCTGTCTTAAATTAATTTTTTGAAAGCCAGTTAGCAATTGCTAATTAAAAATTACATAGTAAAAATAGTCTCGCAGGAGATCACAAAATGAGGAGGAGTAAATTATGAGAATTGCCTTAACAGGTAATCCTAACTCCGGTAAAACCACAATGTATAATGCTCTGACCGGCCGTAACGAAAAGGTTGGTAACTGGGCAGGTGTTACCGTTGAGAGGAAAGAACACCCAATCAAAAAGGCTTACTACAAAGGAGCCGAAGAACTTATCGCCGTGGACTTGCCAGGTGCTTATTCGATGTCACCGTTTACATCAGAAGAAAGCATCACAAGTGCTTATGTAAAGAACGAAAACCCCGATGTTATTATCAATATCGTGGACGCTACAAATCTTAGCCGTTCTCTTTTCTTCACAACTCAGCTTTTAGAGCTTGGCGTACCTGTTGTTGTTGCTCTTAACAAAAGCGACATCAACGAAAAGAAAGGTACAAAGATTGATGTAGAAAAGCTTTCAGAAAAGCTTGCTTGCCCTGTAATCGAAACTGTTTCAATTTCTTCAAACGGTTTGCAGGCAGTCGTTGAAACTGCCATGCAGCAGGCAGGAACATCACAAAAGGCAGTTTATTCACAGGGAAACATTGACCTTACCAGCAAAGATGCAGTTGAAAAAGCTGACAGAGCCCGGTTTGAATTTGTAAACAAAATTGTAAAAGAGGTTGAAAGTCGCAAGGTACTTACCAAAGACAAGAATTTTGGAGATAAAATTGATGCTGTTCTTACAAACAAATGGCTTGGTATCCCGATTTTTGCAGTTGTAATGTATTTTGTATTCCAGATTTCTCAGGTTTGGGTAGGTACTCCTATTGCAGACTTGCTTGTTGGCTTACTCGAAGGCTTCCAGGGATGGGTAGGCGAACTTCTTGGCGATGCAAATCCTCTGCTTTCAGCAATCCTTGTTGATGGTGTAATCGGCGGTGTTGTAGCCGTTGTGGGTTTCTTACCACTTGTTATGGTAATGTACTTCCTTATTGCCCTTTTGGAAGATTGCGGTTATATGTCAAGAGTTGCAGTTGTTCTTGATCCTATCTTCAAAAAGGTTGGTCTTTCAGGTAAATCAGTTATTCCGTTTGTTATCACAATCGGTTGTGCAGTTCCCGGTATTATGGCAAGTCGTACTATAAGAAATGAACGTGAACGCAGGGCAACAGCAATGCTTTCTCCGTTTATGCCTTGCGGTGCTAAAATTCCTGTAATCGCACTTTTTGCAGGTGCTTTCTTTGATGATGCAGGATGGGTTAGCACACTTATGTACCTTTCCGGTATCATACTCATATTCTTAGGCGCATTACTTGTAAACAAAATCGCAGGTTATAAAGCAAGAAAATCATTCTTTATCATTGAATTACCTGAATACAAAGCTCCGTCTCTTTGGGGGGCTTTCAAATCAATGTGCAGTCGTGGTTGGGCCTATATAGTAAAAGCTGCTACAATTATCCTTCTTTGTAATATGGCAGTTCAGATTATGCAAGTCTTTACCTGGGATTTGCAGGTTGCCGAATCGGCAGACCAATCCATCCTCGCCTCTATCGCAAGTCCGTTTGCATACATACTTCTTCCGATTGTCGGTGTTCTTTCTTGGCAGCTTGCGGCAGCAGCAGTTACAGGGTTTATCGCAAAAGAGAACGTTGTTGGCACACTTGCGGTTTGTTTCGTAGGACTTGAAAATCTTATCGATACAGAAGAATTTGCTCTTATGGAAGGTGCAGGTGCGGAAGTTGCAACTGCATTTGCAATTACAAAGGTTGCGGCTCTTAGCTATCTGATGTTTAACCTTTACTCTCCACCTTGCTTTGCTGCTATCGGTGCGATGAATGCTGAAATGAAAAGTGCCAAATGGCTTTGGGGCGGAATCGGTCTTCAGCTTGGTGTAGGCTATACAGTTGCATATTTAGTTTACACAATTGGTACCCTCATCACTGCTCCTGCTTCTCTTGATATCTGGGCAGCTGTTGCAGGCCTTGGAATTGTTGCGGCAATAGTGACAATAGTTATAGGTCTTATTAACAAGACAAATGAAAAGCTTAAAACGGAACAGGCTTTGGGTTCTGTAAAAATTAATGGATAGAGTGATATTATGATAAATATTATTTTAATTGCAATACTCTTACTCATTGCGGGAAGTGCCGGATTATATCTATATAAGGCAAAAAAACGTGGAGAACATTGTATAGGTTGTCCGCATGCCAAAACGTGTAAGCGACATAATTGCAGCGGCCTGTATTCAGATGACAAATAAAAAATAAAGGGTGCGAAACTTAAATTCGCACCCTTTTTGAATGTACTATTTAGAATCAAGATATGTATCCAGATTACTTCTTACAATAATCATAGGTTCAATATATACTGTTTTATCAACTTCTTTATGTTCTGCTATATATTCGTAGAGCACACGCACAACAGTTCTTCCATGCTTTTCAAGATTTTGAAAAATTGTGCAGTTGTTTTAATTGTAAGAATATAATTTTAATATATTCAGCGGATGGTCATTTTTTCCCTTAACCCTGAATGACGAGGCTGAACGTTTCCGTTTTCAACAAAGCCTTTCAAAATTTCTTCTTTGCCTATAAGAACAACCATCTTTTTTGCACGGGTTATAGCTGTGTAAAGAAGATTACGGGTCATAAGCAGTCTGTGAGTGTCAAACATAGGGATGATAACCACATCAAATTCACTTCCCTGACTTTTATGTACTGTTATTGCATAAGCAAGCTCAAGCTCCTCAAGGGCATCAAAGTCATAGTTGACGACCTTTTCATCGTCATAGGTCACGCTAAGTTTTTTGTTGCGGTAGTTTATATCTGTCACAAAGCCTACGTCTCCGTTGAATATGCCCATCCCCTTTTCCAGGGTGGATTGGCGTATCCATTCCAGACTGTAATTATTTTTGTTGTGCATAACCTTGTCGCCTATCCGGAAGACGCAACTGCCTGATGTTTTTTCGCGGGATTTACTGTCTTGCGGATTAAGACGCTTTTGCAAAAGCTCGTTAAGACTTTGTGTACCTATTTCGGTTTTTCGTGTTGGGGTAAGAACCTGAATCTGGGAAATGCTGTCCACCCCATATGCCGCGGGAAGCCTTTTTTCACAAAGGTCTGCAATGGTCTCAGTAAGATTACCTATATCATTACACGAAAGCATAAAAAAGTCGTTGTCGGGGTCGTTGCAAAAGGGCATATCACC
>JAZNMD010000093.1:0-5561 GCA_045579385.1 Clostridia bacterium | reverse complement strand
ACAATAAAAAGATGTCAAAATCATTGGGCAACTTCTTTACCGTGCGTGAGATTGCGGCGGAATTTGATTATGAAGTAATCAGATTCTTTATGCTTTCAGCTCATTACAGAAGTCCGATTAACTTCAGCAAGACTTTGATGGAATCTGCAAGGTCAAGCCTTGACAGAATTTACAATTGTCTTTCAGATATGAAGTTTGCGGCAGAAAATGCACCCGAGCGGGCAGAATATACTGATGTTGAAAATACTTATGTCAAATCGATAGATGCTCTTAAAGCAAAATACATTGAGGCTATGGATGATGACCTTAACACAGCTGATGCAATCTCGGTTATCTTTGAGATTGTGTCGGAAGCCAACAAGACCATTACTCAGGGTTGTGGCTTTTCAAAAAAGGTTATTGAATATACAATTGATACCATTCGTGAACTTGGTGGTGTTCTTGGATTACTTACCAAAAAGGATGAAGAAAAGCTTTCTGACGAGGTGACAGCTCTTATTGAAGAAAGAGCGGCTGCCAGAGCAGAAAAGAATTGGGCAAAATCCGATGAGATAAGGGATAGACTTAAGGAAATGGGCATAATAGTAAAGGATACGCCGCAGGGACAGCAGATTACCAGGGCGTAGGTGGGATTTATGCTGGATGCTTTTATAAAGGAATTCAAAGTGGGGGAGGAGGTTCCCCCAATGCAATATTCTCCCTTGGCACTTGCATATCTTGGGGATTGCGTGTATGAGCTGTTTGTAAGGACTTATATCTTAAAAGACGCCAATCTTCCCGTAAAGCAGCTACATAAAACTGCAATTAAGCTGGTTAATGCAAAAGCTCAGTCGGACCTTTATCAAAAGGTTAAGGACAAGCTGACAGAGGAAGAAACTGCAGTTTATAAGCGAGGAAGAAACACAAATTCACATCCGCCCAAAAATGCGGATTTGATTGACTACAAGGCGGCTACCGGTATTGAGGCGGTTATAGGCTATCTTTACCTTAAAGGTGACAGTGAAAGAATTTTAGAAATTTTGAGGGAACTCACTGACTGAAAATGATGCATTTTTACATATCAACAAAAAAGGAGATGTGTAAAAATGCGTGGCAAAATCAAAGGACTTCTTTCGGTGGTTGCAGGAACGATAATTATAGCTGTGGCACTTGATGTGTTTCTGGTTCCTGCTGATATTGCTCCCGGCGGGGTAAGTGGCTTTGCTGTAATTGCAAATCATCTTACAGGATTGCCATTGGGTATTTTCATACTGGCACTTAATATACCGATTTTTATTATGGGATTTAGGTATTTCAGCAGGGGTTTTATGCTTTTTTCTGCTTTTGGGATGCTGCTGCTTTCCACCTTTACGGATGCTTTTGCGGCTTTTCCGAGGATGACGGAGGATGTGTTGCTTTCGGCACTTTATGGCGGCGCTTTGCTTGGACTTGGCATCGGGATTGTATTTGCGGCAGGCTGCACCACGGGTGGCACAGACATTGTTGCTCAGGTGCTCAGAAAGAAGTTCCCATTTGTGTCGGTCGGAAGATTTGTACTGCTGATTGATGCGGTAATTGTCGGTCTGGCAGGGTTTGTCTTTGGCAAGTGGGAGGTAATTTTGTATTCCTCTTTGGCGCTTTATATAAGCACAGTTGTTATAGACCTTATTGTAGAAGGCGGTGCTTCTGCCAAGGTTGCTTATATTATATCTGACAGGCAGCAACAGCTTGCAGACTGTATTTCTACAGAACTTGAACGTGGGGCGACTGTGCTTCACGGATCGTCTTTTTATTCGGGAGACGAAAAGATGGTGCTTTTGTGCGTTGTTCACAGATATGAGGTTGCAAAGCTTAAGAATATAATTAAAGAAGTTGACCAAAAGGCGTTTGTTATATTTTCAGATGCCCGAGAGGTTTTGGGTAAGGGGTTTGGTTCTTATTAACAATTATATATATGGAGGTTTGGTTTAAATGAACGCAGAAAAAATCAATTCATTAAAGCTTTCCGCCGCTAATGTAAGAAAGATGGCACTTGAGGCAGTGCATGCGGCAAAGGCCGGCCATCCGGGCGGAGCGCTTTCGTTGGCAGATATTATTACATATTTGTACAAAGAGGAAATGAATGTAGATTGTAAAAATCCGCAGGATAAGGAAAGAGACAGATTTGTTTTGTCTAAGGGACATGCATCAGCCGGACTTTATGGTATTCTTGCTGAATGTGGCTTTATTCCAAAAGAAGATATTAAAACCTTCCGTGCTTTTGACAGCTATCTTCAGGGACACCCCGATATGAAAGGTGTTCCCGGGGTTGATATGTCCACCGGTTCATTGGGCCAAGGCATAAGCGCTGCTTGCGGAATGGCTCTTGCAGGAAAGATGGATAATAAAAATTATCGTGTTTACGCCATTTTGGGCGACGGCGAAAGCGAGGAAGGTCAGGTTTGGGAGGCTGCTATGTTTGCGGCTCATTATAAGCTTGATAATCTTACAGCTTTTCTTGATTTCAACGGACTGCAGATTGATGGGGATATTACTGAGGTTATGAATCCGACCCCGTTTGACAAGAAGTTTGAAGCGTTTAACTGGAATGTTATTGTGATTGACGGACACAGCTTTGAAGAAATCGAAGCAGCGGTGAATTCCGCAAAGGAAACAAAGGGAAAGCCTACAATGATTATCGCAAAGACAACTAAGGGTAAGGGCGTTTCGTTTATGGAAAATCAGGCGAGCTGGCATGGAGCAGCACCCAATGATGAACAATATGATTTGGCGATTAGCGAACTTGATGAATATATAAAGAACCTTGGAGGTGAGTGCTGATGTATACTGTAGGTGAAAAGAAAGCAACTCGTGAGGCTTACGGTGCAGCACTTGCGGAGTTTGGCTGCGATGAAAGAATTGTTGTGATGGATGCAGACCTTTCAAAATCAACAAAAACCGAGACTTTTAAGAAAAAATATCCCGAAAGATTTATAAACGCAGGTATCGCAGAGGGAAATATGATGGCTGCTGCTGCCGGAATAGCAAGCTGCGGCAAGGTGGTTTTTGCCAGCTCATTTGCAATGTTTGCAGCAGGACGTGCCTTTGAACAAATACGTAACTCTATTGGATACCCGGCTTTAAACGTAAAGATAGGTGCTACCCACGCAGGTATTTCGGTTGGCGAGGACGGAGCAACACATCAGTGCCTTGAAGATTTGGCTCTTATGCGTTCCATTCCCAATATGGTTATTTTAAATCCCGCAGACGCCACCGAGGCTCGACTTGCTGTTAAGGCGGCGATTGATTATGTTGGCCCTGTTTATCTCAGATTTGGTCGTCTTGCGGTGCCGACAATTTTTGACGAAAACTATAAATTTGAAATCGGCAAGGGCGTAGAGCTTGAACAGGGAAAGGATGTTTCCATCATTGCAACAGGTCTTATGGTTCCTTATGCACTTGAAGCAAAAGGCGTTTTAGCAGAGCTTGGAATCTCAGCAAGGGTAATAAATATAGCGTCTATAAAGCCGATTGACCGTGAAATAATAATAAAAGCGGCAAAGGAAACAGGAGCAATTGTAACTGCTGAAGAACATAATATAATCGGCGGTTTAGGCTCAGCTGTTTCAGAGGTGGTATGCGAAGAATATCCCGTTCCTGTGCTTCGTGTGGGGACAAAAGATGTCTTTGGAAGATCGGGTGTACCTGCAAAGCTTTTGGAAATGTACGGTCTTGATACAAAGACGATAGTTGAAAAGGCAAAGGAAGCTGTTGCGAAAAAGGCACTTCTTGGATAAATTATAATATACAATAAAAATATAACGGACTGCAATTTTGCAGTCCGTTTTTTGTTTGAAGATAAAGTGTTCAAAAAAGGTCGATAAGAACAAGCTGATCGTCTGTCATTAAGATTGCAGAGCCTTTTTGGATGTCTGTATTAAAGGCAGACTTTAAAAGCTCATAATACTTATTTTTTATTTCATCGCTCAAAGGTACTGCGTTTGCTATAAGGCAATTTGAACGATCCTCCGTTTGAAGTATGTCCATGGGGGATACTGAAAGAATTCTGGCTAAAGAAATTATTTTATCCCGACGCATATTTTTTATGTAGCCGCTTTCCCATTTTTTAACAGTGCTTTTGCTTACGCCAACCTTTTTTGCAATTTCTTCAAGAGTAAGATTAAGTTCCTTGCGGCGTTCGTATATGTTTATTGCCATAGAGCGTTTTCCTTTCTTTGCACTTAGAATAATAAAATTTTTTGAAACGGACAAAATGCTGAATTTTGACAGCTTCGATTATTCACAGTATAGCATAAAAAAAGATTAAAATCAATATAATCTTACAAAAAAGTAAAAAATTGTTAGTAAAGTATTGACAAGATTAGAAAAAAATGGTAACATTGCAATTAAATTGCAATGGGGAGGTGGAAAAATGAAGAATGATTTGCTTGTAAAAGTGATATCTCAAAGAGGCATCAGCATAAGGCGGCTGTCGGCTTTGACAGGCATCAATTATCTTGTTTTGCGGATAAAGCTCAGTGGTATTCTGGAATTTAAGGCAAAAGAAATACTTGCGATTTCGGACGCATTATTTCTTACAAATGAGCAGGTGGAGGAAATTTTTTTTGGCAAAAAAGTTTCCTAAAGGAAACGGAAAAAGGATTGATTTGATGCATATTTGTGACCCTGAGATTTTGAAAACCGAAAAATTTGGAAGCAGAGACAACGAAGAAAAAGATTTGGGCGTGTGCTGTATTTGCGGCGTGAATTTAATCGAAGAAGAGGCTTTTTTTGATGTTGTTGGAAACGGATTTTGCAGTAACGAGTGCAGGGAGAAAAAATTTATGGACGGAAGGTGTAAAGTGCAATGACAAAAAAGGAGCTTATGCAGATTTACTATCTGAATCGTGAGATTTTGCATGATACAGAGGAACTGGTAAATTTTAAAATCAACACCAGAAATTACGAAAATGGTGTTTGGAAGAAGAAAAATGAGGAGCTTATTTTAAAACGGGAGAGCGAGCTTGTAAAAAAGATACGACGTTGTACGGCTTTAAGGGATAAAATCAATAATTTTATCAGTACCATAGAGGACAGCTCTACGAGGCAGATTTTTGAGTATCGTTATATGAAGTGCATGTCGTGGAAGCAAGTAGCTTATATGCTGGGTGGTTATATGTCGGAGGATTGCGTCAGGAAGATAGCTGAGAGGTATATTAAAAAGATTTCTGCTGAAAAAAAGTAAAGTTGTCCGTTTTGTCCGTTTTAAGTCGCTATAATATTAATTAGAAGCACATAAAGCGGGGGATAAAATGGAAGAAAACACAAATGAAGAAAAGCTTGTTTTAAAAAAATACATAAGTTCTAAAAAAGAGATAGTGTGTTCGATTGCGGACAAAATTATTGATGAAATAAATAAAAAGATAGAGGATGCCCCTCTCAATCAGCTTTCGTCGGTTTTGGGGACCATACTTGATAAATTTGGAGCAGATGAAAAGGATGAAAATGCGGAGGGCTTGCTTGGCGAAGTGTTTGATGATTTTGAGGATGTCAAATAGGGGGAGTTTTGAGTGAGATATTACAGAAGACTCACCGAGAGGCAA
>JAZNMD010000092.1:0-4838 GCA_045579385.1 Clostridia bacterium | reverse complement strand
GTTTCAGTTTGCGAAATATCGCAAATCGTTATGAAAACTTTGTTTTCATAAACCGACATTATTGCAATCATATGTGGCTTTCAAGCATCTTGCTTGAAAGTAGCGGAATGTATTCCGCTTAAAACGTCATTCTGACGTTTCCACAATTATGATTATAACATTTGGCAGGGAAATTGTAAAACAATTTCCCGATACTTTATTCAAAATAGGTTCTTGAAAGTTACTTTTTATAAAAGCAACTTTCTTCGCCGCAATAAAGCGGCATCAAAACATTGATTGCATCAATGTTTTGATAAAGAATCGTCGTTATGAGACTATGTATTTTAGTCAAACATTAATGGGAGGAAAAACCATGAGTGCTGAAATAAGAAATGAAAGAGGAATGATAAGCATTTCAAACTCTGTTATTGCCAAGCTTGCAGGGTATGCTGCAACTCAATGCTATGGCGTTGTGGGTATGTGCGCCAAAACGGGCAAGGATGGCATTGCGGGTTTGCTTAAAAAAGAAAATATGGACAAGGGTATCAAGGTGAAGAGCGAAGGCAATTCCATTGAGATTTCCCTTTATGTAGTGGTTGAGTACGGTGTTAATATAGGCTCTGTGGGCGAAATCGTGAGAAACAATGTTAAATACAGCGTTGAAAATCTTACGGGCATGGAGGTTAAGAGCGTTCAGGTGTTTGTAGAGAGCGTTCGTGTTGAACAGTAATTTCTCATATATAGAGGTGATAAGGTGAACAACATAGATGTTTTAACACTGAGTCTGATGATTGAATCCGCTTCGGCTCATTTAAAGAATAACCGCAAGGCAATTGACGACCTTAATGTATTTCCTGTGCCTGATGGCGATACAGGAACTAATATGAGCCTTACCTTCAGCGGCGCAACTGAAATGACACTTTCAGAAGATTGTAGCGGAGCGGGACAGCTTTTGTCAAAGCTTGCGTCTTCGGCACTCCGTAATGCCAGAGGAAACTCAGGTGTTATTCTGTCGCAGATTATAAGGGGACTTGCGAAGGCTGTTGAAACTAAAGAAAGCCTGACGGTTGAAGATATTAAGGATGCTTTGGTGTCGGCTAAAAAGACAGCTTATCGTGCTGTTATGAAGCCAACCGAGGGAACAATTCTTACAGTTATACGCGAGATGGCTGAATTTGCTGAGGAAAGCTTTTCGGAATATGATAGCGCAAAGGATTTTGTTTCGGCTGTTATTGATGCAGGTAACAAAAGTCTTGAAAACACGCCGAATTTGCTTCCTGCACTTAAAAAAGCAGGGGTTGTTGATGCAGGCGGAAAGGGTCTTGTGACCATTTTTGAGGGTGCTTATATTGCACTGAGGGATGGCAAGGCGGTATCTCCTGAGGACAAAACCTTTGCAGCAAAGCCTACTGCAAAGGTTGTTGATACGAATATTGATATAAAGTATCTGTACTGCACAGAGTTTATAATAAACAAGCGTGAGGAGCGGCAGATAAATCAGTTCCGCTCGGCTATCTCTGAAAAAGGCGACTGTATGCTGGTTATTGAAGATGAAGAGATTGTAAAGGTGCACATTCACACCAATCATCCGGGGTTTGTTCTGGAACAGGCAATTAAACTGGGCGAGCTTACAAATCTTAAAATCGATAATATGAAGTATCAGCACGACGAGAAGATAGAGGATGCGGTACCTGATGCGGCTGCGGCAGAAGCGGAGGCAGAGGTTAAAAAAGTAACACCTGATAAAAAGTACGGATTTGCTGTAGTATCTGCAGGCGACGGGCTTTCCGAAATTTTTCGCTCACTTAATGCGGATGAGATAATTGAGGGTGGCCAGACGATGAACCCCAGCACGCAGGATTTGCTTGAAGCGGTAGAAAAAATTCCTGCTGAGAATGTGTTTATACTTCCGAATAACAAGAATATAATTCTTGCGGCAGACCAGGTTGATGCACTTACTGAAAAGAATGTTATTGTTGTTCCTACTGTCAATATTCCTGAGGGGATTTCTGCTTTGGCGGCATTTGATGAGGGTGCTGATCCATCTTCAAACCTTGAAGCAATGAAGGAGTTTGCAAAAACAGTCAAATGCGGACAGGTAACTTTTGCTGCAAGGGACACAAACCTTGATGGAATGGAAATAAAAATGGGCGATTGCCTTGCGGTAAACGGAAAGGAAATCTCGGCTGTTACAACCACGCCTGAAGAAGCGGTGCTTACACTTTGTGAGCAGCTGGTTGATGATGAGGCGGGTGTGATTTCTGTGTATTATGGCGAAGATATTTCGGCAGAAACCGCAGAAAAGCTGAGTAAAAAGCTTGAAGAAAAATATCCTGAGCTTGACGTGACAATAGTCTCTGGAGGTCAACCGGTGTATTTTTATATTGTTTCGGTTGAGTAGATAAATCCTGTGTGATATAAAAACTTAAAAAATATATTATCTGTTAAAAATTATTCTGCCAAAAACAAAATGTTTTTGGCAGAAGCTTTAATGGGAGTAAAATATGAAATTAACGGACAACATCAAATTTCTCAAAGGAATAGGCGAAAGCAGAGCCAAACTTTTTGCAAAGCTTGGTATATTTACTGTTGAGGATTTGTTGTTTCATCTGCCCAGAACTTTGGAAGACCGAAGTGAAATAAAAATGATTTCAGAGCTTGTTGACGGAGAAACGGTTTGCGTGCGTGGAACCATTGCAAGCGGCATAAAGACCTACCGTGCAAGAAACAGAGTGTCGGTTACTCAGACTACTGCAAGTGATGGCAACAGTATAATTAAGCTGACGTGGTTTAACGCACCGTTTATAGCAAATACCTTGAAAGATGGCGGCGAGTTTATTTTTTACGGGCGTGCTTTGTGGCGGGGAAATTGTTTTGAGATGATAAATCCCGTGAGCGAAAGTGATGACGAGGGAAAGAAAACGGGCAGGATAATTCCGATATATCCTACGACTCAAGGCTTAGGACAAACAAATATACGAAATGCGGTTGAAACTGCTTTTAAGTGTCTTGAAAGTATGCCAAAGGATACCATTCCTTTAAAAACAGCAAAGGAGAATGGTCTGATGCCCCTTTACAAAGCTTTGATGGGGGTACATATGCCGAAAAGCCGTGATGAATTTGAACTGTCACGTGAGCGTCTTGCTTTTGAGGAGCTTCTGGTGCTTCAAATGGGTATCCGTATGATGGGAGAGGAACGTAAAAATTACAGTGCAACTCCAATTAAAGATGTCAAGTGCATAGCTGAGTTTGCAAAAACGTTGCCTTTTGAGCTGACTGGTGCACAGAAGCGGGTTATAAATGAAATTGCATCTGATATATCAAGGAAGACCCCTATGAACAGACTTGTTCAGGGGGATGTTGGCTCAGGTAAAACTGCAGTAGCGGCGGCGGTAATGTTTGCGGCAGCAAATGCAAACTTTCAGGCACTTTTGATGGCACCTACCGAAATTCTTGCACTTCAGCACTTCAAAAGCTTTACCAGAATGTTTGAGCCATTCGGGCACAAGGTTGCACTTCTGACAGGAAGCATATCTGCTGCTGAAAAACGCAAAACTCTACAGCAGATAAAATCGGGGGAAGTAAAAATTATTGTCGGTACTCACGCAATGATTTCGGAAGGCGTTGAGTATCTTAACCCTGCGATTGTGATTACGGATGAGCAACATCGGTTTGGAGTAAGACAAAGGACTCTTCTTACCGAAAAGGGTTTTGGGTCGCACACGCTGGTTATGACCGCGACGCCAATTCCAAGGACACTTTCGCTTATACTTTATGGCGATCTGGATGTGTCGGTTATAGATGAGCTTCCGCCCGGCAGAAAGCCTGTCGGGACATATTCCTGTACGGAAAAAAAGCGAAAGGATGTTTTTGCATTCACTGCAAAGAAGCTTGATGAGGGCAGGCAGGCATATGTGATATGTCCGCTTGTTGAAGAGTCGGAGATGATGACCGCAAAGGCGGCGGTTGAATATGCTGAAAAGCTTAAAAAATCCGTGTTTAAAAAATACAGAGTTGAGGTTTTGCATGGCAGACTGAAAGCGGCTGAGCGAAAGGAAATTATGGAAGCCTTTGCGGATGGAGAAGTGGATGTTCTGGTGTCAACCACCGTGGTTGAGGTGGGCGTGGATGTGCCAAATGCAACGGTGATGATAATTGAAAATGCGGAGCGGTTTGGGCTTTCACAGCTTCATCAGCTTAGGGGCAGAATAGGCAGAGGTCGCCACGAGTCATATCTGATGATGTTTTCTGAGGGCGGAAAGATTGCTGATGAGAGAATGAAAATTATGTGTGATACGTGTGATGGCTTTAAAATTTCCGAAAAGGATTTGGAACTCAGGGGACCGGGAGAATTTTTTGGAATCCGTCAGCATGGACTGCCTGAATTGAAAATTGCAAATCTTTCAACGGATATGCGGCTTTTGGCTGAGACAAAGCAGGCAGCTGATAAATTGCTGGCAGTTGACCCGAAGCTTAAAAATCCCGAAAATGAGCTTTTGAAAGAAAAAATCCGCTCACGATTTACCGAGGTAAGTGAAAACGGAATACTTAATTAAGTGAGGATGGTTAATTGCCACGCTCTTTGCGAATATTACAAAAAGGTCTGTTTAAAAACGCGGTTTTTAAACAGACTTTTTTTAGGGGATAGGTAAAATTGATTCAGAACACACAAACTGAGCCAAAAGCAAGAGTTTTGGGAATCCGAAGGTGTACTTGTGTACACCGAGAGACGAGGTTTGTGCGTAGCAAAAAGACTATAAAAGCAGAAAAATCGCACAGCAATGCGATTTTTCAACATTTATAAGATTTTAATACCGTTTCACAATGTATATTCTTTGATTTTTCCGTCTTTTTGCGGT
>JAZNMD010000091.1:0-7687 GCA_045579385.1 Clostridia bacterium | reverse complement strand
GTCATCGGTTACATGATACAGACCAATTTTGGGCATTGTTCCGCCCTGGCAGTAACCTGTAGACTGTTTGACCGTCAATTCCGCTTTTTTGATACGGGGATTGCGCGGCAAAGTCGGCATCGTAAAATTCAAATACATCCGCTTTGCGTTACAAACACCGTCACCATTTCCATTGGTACCAATCGTGTGGGTGGCAGCAGAGTAAAGCGAGCCGTTATTCCAACTGTATGTGTTCATATAGTTGTCACCTTGTATCAGGATCTGTGGATCAACGGTTACAGGGAATACTCGTTCTTCTGCATTAATCCATTCACTGTCGGCAGTTACTGTAAAGGCAATCTTACCGTCTGACAGTTCCTTGAGTTCATAACTCACTGCGGCGGATACCGCTCCTTCTGCATCAGACATAAAAGGTGCGGGAATTATGAATACTGTATTGTCGGTTTCGGGATCCTTGAAAAGAACGGTCTTTTCGTTTTCCCTATATTCTGTAATGATGTTCTCGCATTCCAAAACGAACGGATAACGGTAAACTGAGGATTTCGTTTTCACAACGATATCCTCTTTTACACCGTTACCGGTAATCGAATATTCCATATCCGAGCCGTCAACAATATCTGCAAAAGAGATCATATCTTTTACAGGGATAGCCGAGTCTGCAATCGCCCGCTTTTTAATCCTAGGAATTGCCCCGTGATTCATGTGCTTTTTGTTTTTGCGAGCAAATACCGTAATTTTATGCCCATTTCTTTCCACCGAGAAGATCTCATCATTTTCGGTTTCTTTGCTGAAACGGGCAACGAATGCGCCTGCTCTGTTTCTGATATGTCGACCGTCCTCTTCTTCAATCAAAGAGTTGTCAACCTTTTCAAAGCTTTGGGTGTTCGAGTCGAACACGTGCAAGGTTTCTGGATAGAAGACAGCCTTTTCGTGACCGTCGCTCATCCGATATACCTTTTTGTTTGATCTTCTCATTTCAGGAATTTCATCCACCTCAAAAGATATTTTCTCCGTATCCTTTTTTATAAATTCTGTACTTTGAGAAGAATCTTTCTCAATCTCCGTTTCTGCGGAGAATTCTGGTTCGGGAGCAAGATAAAGCTCCTTTCCGCCAAATTCTTTTTCTTTCATTTTTGAATTTTCCTTTCTTTTTTGATGTTTTACTTGAAGGTTACTTCTAAAATTTGCGGTGCATAAAAACTATCTCCGGTAGAGATGGCTGAGAAGCCACTGTTCTTTACCGCACTTTTGATGATCCAACCTTCTGCTGTAGTCAGAAGCCTTTGATTTTGAGCGATAAGACTGACAATGTCGATTTTATGGTATCCCGAAATGATTTCGGAGAGATTCGCTTTTTGAGAGGATACTTTTTTATTGTTCCAATTGGATCCAAAACTGCAAAACCGTGTCGTTAAACCAATGGTCATTAATTGCAGGGTGTTTTTATGTAAAATTGGTATATATAGATTTGCTTTTTGAATGGTTTGTCCTAAAAGATCACTTAATATAGAGAAGTCGGGACGTGCATAAAGCCACTGTTCTCCAAACGCAGTGCTGTTACCAATAAAAGCAGTTCCGCCAAACACATTGTTTTGCGAAGGGGTCTTACTTTCGACTGTAGTATCCTGAAACAATTTGGTTTCTTGGCAATTTATTTCAAACAATATTTGTTTTGCGTGTGAGCTGTTAGAAAAAACAGTTATTTCGTATTCTAGGTCTGTAATCTTTTGATATTTGATCTCAGCGGGAGCAAAAAGCTCTTCGTTTGGGTATAGCGAACCGATGCAGGATACTGTCACAAACGGTTTGAACTTTTCGCTCATGAACGCAACATACTTATTGTTACTTCGAATTTGGTAAAAACCCCGATCCAAATTCAAACGGAAAGAATACTGTCCTTGTGCATTCAGCTCCACCTGTAAAGCGACTCCGTTAGTGGTAGGAAACACTTTGACACCTTGATAGCATACATACCGTTCTTTCTGAAGTAAGCACCGGTTTGGGATTGTAATGCGGCAAGATCCTTGCTTGTTTTTCAAAAGAATTGAATCTGAAATATCAACGGTGGAACTACTGCAGCTTAAGAAACAGTTTCCCTCACTGTTATGAAATGTTAAATCCAATAATTTCCGATTTAATGCACCATAGATGGGAACACTGAAATAATAAGCGGTTTTTGAAGCATCTCCCTCATGGATCACTATTCGATATCGATTTCTGTTAGTGTTATCTATATATAGAACATTCTCTCCTCGAATTTTACGGATTTCGTCCAAAATAGAATTCATCATTATCCTCCTTTATCACTGTTCTTTGTCATCGTTGCTACTGACAATGTTAGTGTAAAACAAAACCCTGACAAAAGTTGTCAGGGTTAAAAATATAATCAATAATATCGATAAAATTTTTTTGAACAAGAAGACAATACATAAAACAAAAAGTTACCGTGCAAAAACTATAGCCTGTAACTGCTTTGTGTACTTGGTATAAACTTCCGCCACAAAATTTCGGTCGTTCTCATCTCGTATAGCTAAAATTATTGGTAAGATTGTCGGTAACATTGTCGGTAACATAAAAAATGTCCTTTTCGTTTATTATCAATATTTTTTAGGTAACTATAAAATTATATCATAAATGTTTCAACAATTCAAGGAAAACGCTTAATTATATTTTTTAGAATATCTACGATTTTTTCGTAGATTAGTAGTTTGGAATTGCAAGCACTTTTCTTTGTTTTCTCCGATGCAAATTTTGAGTGATGAAGAGCATCAAAATCACGCGGGGAGCAACAATGAAAGTCGGGATTTTTTCATAGCATCAAAAAAGCATCAAGAATTTTCAGACACAAGTGCGACATACGGTTTTGTTCGAAAAAGGCGTTGAAACGGGCGAAAAAGCGAGTATTTTCAAGGCTTTGCTGATATTCAGAGCCACTCCAAAACCGTGGGTCGCGGGTTCGAATCCTCCTGCCCCTGCCAAGTCTTTAGGTCGATTTAGATCCGACCGAGAAAAAACGAGAAAAGCAGAGATTTCGAAAGATTTCTCTGCTTTTTTCGCGCCTAACTTTTTTCAGATTTCCATAGATCCATTTTCGATTTTTCTTCGAGTCGAAGGGGTCGAACTACCGAAAGCCTCCCTCCGAGAGGTAGCGAAGCGGCGCGAGGGTAGTGAATGACACCACGGTGTGGTGTCAGAGCCCGAGCGTGACCGAGCCGAAGCGAGACGGGGGACCGCGATAGCGGTGGAAGGAGCCTGCGAAACAGTTGAAATCTTCACAGAATTGTGGTATAATTAGAAAAATACAATATATAGGAGGCAACAAATGAGTTTTTCAAAGGGCGATCTTTTTCATATTGAAATGCGCAACGGAATATATCAGGTTTTGGACTTTTACAAATCTGACGATAAGGGGAACATATATTTTTTTAGAAAAGTATTTGACGGAAAGCTGAATTTTAAAGTGTCAAAAGCAGAAGTTGTACATGACAGTTGGATGTCTCATATCAGTGCGAAAACACGAGACAAAATAGCGGACGCAGTAAATACACCTGAAGTGCAAGCAGTTCTGAACGATCTTACAATTGATAGGATGATGCAGTTTGGCACAACGGAAAGCTTTAACATATTTTTGTGTACTATGGATCCCAAAAGCAAAAAGAAGCTTGAGAAGCTTTTGAATGCAGAAACGAAAGGGTTCCTTGATACTTCTTCACTAAAAGATATGTTCAACAAGTTGCATGATCAAGGAGATATACATATAGAAACCGCCCTTATCTACCCGCCGGAAGGTAAACGCTTATATCGAATTGAATTAGGAAGATATTGTGATGATTTCGATGAATGTGGGAAAGAGAAATTCAGAGAGGTACGTTTTGTTGAAGTCAAAATGTATCGTCGAGAGGATATAATCAAATAACCTACATAGCTTCGTTTCAAGCATGGCGCGAAAGCCCGACAGACCTCGAATCACTTTTTGCGCCCATCATCGCCAAGGGGGTACGTCTATCCACCGACAGAAAAACACGGATCGATTTCGAAAAAACTTGCATTATGGATCTATTTTGTAAGGGTGTGCCAAAAAAGAACACCAAGCCAATCGGCTTGGTGTTCTTTTTTGCGGGAATTGCGACAGAGGGGGATTCGAAGGGGAGCGGGAGTGAATGCACGACTTGAGTTTTACTCAAGTCGGTCAAGTTTTAACGACGGTTGCGTCCCGTCGTTTCGCCAAGGCGAAAACATAAAACTTGCAGATCCAATGAACTATTAGAGCCGCGACTGACCGAGGAGCGTAGCAAAGCCGAAATCAAAACCTCGGCTTTGCGGTGTCGCGACGAGACCGAATCCTCACGCTCGTGCAGGTCGCTGAAGCGGTGGGATTTACGGATTATAATTATTTTGCGCGCACCTTTAAAAAACGAACCGGTTATACGCCTACACAGTACAGAAAAAACATTTCTTCATCATTTTTATAAGAGATTTTGCGCACTAAACCGCTTGAAATATTCGCGGATCTGTGGTATAATGAAGCAAAGAAAGACGGTGAGTTTTATATGAATTTTCTCATCTCCGTGGCGTAGTGTCGGCACTTAAAAAATATACGACAAGAAGGAGTTTTCATGGAAAATAACATCAAAAGAAACGGTGAACGTATAGTAGAATACGCAAAAAACAATTACAAGCTTTGTTTCCGTGAACCCGACGGACTTTTGAAGCATAAATTTATAGTACCGGGAAGCTGTTATTCAAACAGTCTTTGGGATTGGGACTCTTGGCTGACTGATCTTGCGTTGCGCAAGATAGCTACTACCGAGGAAATCGGTGAATACGAAAAGGGCTGTGTTCTCAACTTTCTCGAACATATAGACGAAAACGGCAGGATCCCCATATACGTTACTCCCATAAAAACGGCATTTATAAGCTATCCGAACAGCAAGAATATTCATAAACCCTGTCTTGCTCAGCACGCTCTTTTCGTTGTTGAACAGAATGGGGAAGTAGAATGGCTCAGAGATAAATATGAAAAAGTAGAACGATTCGTTTTGTGGTATGAAAACAACTGTAAGCACGAATCGGGGCTATATTTTTGGCTTGACGACTTTGCGATAGGCGTTGACAACGATCCTTGTACCTTCTACCGACCTGACGGTAGCTCGGCGTCGATTTTCCTCAACTGTCTTATGTATATGGAGTTAAAAGCCGTTGCCAAGCTTGGCGGATTATTGGGACTTGAAAATAAAAGATCCGCCTATGAAGAAAAGGCGGAAAATTTAAAGCAAGCCATACAAGAGCACTGTTGGGACGAACGCGATGGGCTGTTTTATAACGTTGATATCAATCTTCTTCCAATCGACCTTACGCAAAAGCTCCATTCGGGTTGCCCGAGACATTGGTCGACATTGATCCAACGCATCGAGGTCTGGACGTGCTTTATGCCAATGTGGGCAAATATAGCGACACCCGAACAAGCACAGAGAATGGTAAAGGACCATTACCTTGATGAGAGGACATTTTATGCTCCATACGGTGTCAGAACTCTTTCAAAAATGGAAAAGATGTACGCGATCCTTAAATCAGGCAATCCGTCCTGTTGGTTAGGACCTATCTGGGGTATATCAAATTATATGGTCTTTGATGGACTTGTAAACTACGGATACATAAAAGAAGCAAAGGAATTAGCGCAAAAAACCATAACTATGTTTGGCAAGGATATAGAGATCAATGGAGAGATGCACGAATATTACGATCCTGAAACGGGTGAGGGGGTAAACAATTCGGGCTTCCAGAATTGGAACTTGCTATCTATAAATATGTTTGAATGGTTGAAATCAAATTCGCAGGAATAAAGTCAGGGGCTGTCTCAAATTGGATTTGAGACAGCCCCATAATAACTTAGGGGATAGTCAGATTTGAGCGTATAATGAGTTTTTTATTTATCTCTTGGACTTTTTTCGGTCTTGCCAAATGTGACAGCCCCTTTTTGTTGTTGCGTATCAAATTCGTGTTATTACAGATCGAAGAGGTTGTTTAAATATTAGGTGTAATATAGTGCTATAAAATAAACCTCTTGATCGGATCTCTAAAAATCATACTATATCATTTGAGATCTTGCCTCAAAAAATAACAGTTTGTGTTTGGTGCTCCTTTCATGTTTTTATTTTATTGATTTTTAGATTTCAGTTATAAGCTATAAAATCCTCGACAACATCATTTAAATGGCATAAAGATAAATTCGATCTGTTACAACGCTCGACAAGCTCCGTAACACTTTTCTTGTCTAAGGAAACATCGTTTATCTGCGCTACAACAGTTGCAGTACCATTGGATTCAACGTCGGCATATGCTGCCACACCGTATGAAATTCTGCTTGTCTTTCCACATATATGTTCTTCTTTAACTATACCGTAAGTAATTTTATTCATAATCTATTTCTCCCTTGCGCCTATTTCTTCAAAACGTGTTTGCACATTTTGAATAAAGATCACCGAATTATCCGTATACATTAACAGCATTATCGCGGTTAACGTTCCGCAGGTAGACCTTCCGTTTTCAATGTTCGAATACGCACGCTCGCTTATGCCGAGCTTTTCGGACATCTTATCTTGCGTCAACCCTAAATCGTATCTTGTTCTCAATGCAAGCGTTCTGAATTCTTCTTTAAGAATTGCTTTCATTTCTTCTTTCATAAAATCTTCCAAGCACAAACAGAGAAATTTTACTATTTATTACGTTAAATTAACATGAAGCGTACTTCGTGAATCGACATAAAAAGCTATATTTTTTGCTTTTTATTATTGATTTTAGAAAATTCGTATATTTTTTAAAGTAATCATTTAGAGGGTAAGGGGGAATATTCCATTAATTAATTGATATAATTTTTTAGGGCACAAATAAAATATATCATTAATTATTAGTAACTATTCGCTCTATTATTTCTGTTTCGGGAACATTGTCCGTATATGCGGTAACTGTAAATACTGCTTTATAAGTAGCATTTACCTCGGGAGTGAAATCAACGGATATTAATAATGTACCTACTGTCTTTTCACCGCTATTTGAGCCTAAAAACAGCCAATCGTCCTCTCCTATTTGTTTGTATACATCTAAGGTAGCTTCGATTTTGGAGGCTGTGGAGTGTTTGCGTGTAATTCCCGTTGCTCTGCCTAAAGTTTCGTCAAAATTAATATTAAGTGAGATATTTGCAATACCTATCCATTGTGGTTCTACTGTGTTATCTTCGGGAAGAGCTGCGAAGGTAGCTATGGGAGATATGCAGAGTATCATCAACGTCAAAAGAAGGCATATAAGTATTTTTGTGATCTTTTTCATAATAGTCTCTCCTTTTTTATAAATTTTCGAGAATATTCTCCCCTATACTTATTAATTCAAAACAGAAGACCTAAAATCAACAAAAAATCAGAAAAATTTTAAGTTTGTATAATATTACAACTTTTTGAATGTTTATTTGTTGTTTTTTGACAAACAAAAAATACCGTTGTGATTTATCACAGCGGTATTTTATTGTAAGATGAAAACCCCGCCATAGTTCTGAACTGCCCCAAATTGTGCGGACAGCACCAAAAGCCCCTTGTAGGTAGATTATTTAATAATTAAGCAACGAACTGACATCGCTTTTCGAGTGGTGTCAGTTTTGTTTTTAGTTGGATACGTTCGTTGTTGTAGAAGTGTA
>JAZNMD010000090.1:0-2839 GCA_045579385.1 Clostridia bacterium | reverse complement strand
CTCTTAAAGCAATCCACGGCATCAAGGGCGCATCATTCACATTGGCTTGTATGTGCACTTCTCAGCGTTCTCCCATTGATATGCTTATGTATTATGACACCCGTCCCTCGGTTTTTAACGGTGTTTTTGATTTTTACACTTATGAAAAGTTAAAGGGATACTATGCTTTTTATTGGTACGGTTTCCTTTATGATTGCGAAAAAGAAATCGCTTCCCAAAATGAGGTTGAAAATATCTATTCTCTTTGCGGTGTGGATAAAAACGGAAAAGCAACAATTATACTTACTTATTACAGCGATAATGACTCTTTGCCCAATAAAGAGATTTCGTTGGATTCAGGTAAAAATGCGACGTATGAGATATATAAGGTTGATAACAGGCACAACGGAGAGCTTGTCGCAGTTACTGATAATCTTTCCTTTGAACTGGAGCTTTACAGCATGGTGCTTATTAAAGAAAAATAAAAACATTTTTATATTTTGGTATGTGTGATATAATCAGTTCGATAAATTCCAATTTGTAGGTGAGATAATGATTATTTTAATTACAGGAGCATCGCATACAGGCAAAACTGCACTTGCCCAAAAATTGCTCGAAAAATATAAATATCCATACTTGTCAATAGACCATCTGAAAATGGGTTTAATTCGTAGCGGAAATACTGAACTCACTCCGATTAGCGAGGATAAAGACTTAATAGCATACTTATGGCCCATCGTCCGTGAAATGGTTAAAACTGTTATCGAAAACAAGCAGAACTTAATTGTCGAAGGTTGCTATATTCCATTCGATTGGCAGAAGGACTTTGAGTCGAAATATCTTGAAAACATCAAATATTACTGCCTTGTAATGAGTGAGGAGTATATCAGAAATCACTTTGCTGACATAAAGAAATATGCAAATGTCATTGAAAATCGTTTGGATGATGAATGGTGCACAATGGAGAGTGTGTTGGCAGATAATGCAGAAATATTAGCCCTCGCACAAAAGCATAATGTGAACTATATACTCATTGAAGATACGTATGAAATCAATATCGATTCAAAATGACAAATCTTAGTTTTGCACTATAAATAAAAGGAGAAAATATGACACAAATCATTTCATTTTTGCTGTCCGTTGTGTTTGCGTTTGATATGTTTTTTGTTGGTTTGTTTCCCGAAAAACAGCTCATTATCACGCAAACAGAAACAGAAACCGAATATTACGTAAACGGTGAAAATGATAACTTGCGTTTCGGTGTCATCGGCAACAGCAATCTGTTTGAGCCTGATGAAGAAATCAGGGTTATTATTGAATGCCTTGATGAATCGCTTGACGGCACAAAAGCAAAAATCTCCGTCAGAAGTGAGCAAACGGACTTTGACAAGCGAGGATATGTCACGCTCAAATCCTCTTTGCCCTACAACACCTTTGCTTTTTCGTCCGATAAAAACGGTGTTTTTACCGTTGCAATCAAACTTTCCGATGCGACCGAATACAGTTTCAACGTCGGTGTTGTTCCCCGAAACAAGCAGGCAAGTGACGGCTTTTACTACGGCATTCAGCCGTATATAACCCGTGCATATACTTGGGGCGAAGGCTTTCAGCTTCCGAATTACAGCGCAGAAGAATCCGTTGACAGAATTCTTGACGTTGCGCAATATCTCGGCATAAACCTCGTCCGTGAGGACAGCGTCGGTTGGGACGCAATGCAGAGCGAATCTTACGGCAACGTTGATTTCTCCGTGCAGGATTTACTTGTCAGCAAAGTCAACGAACGGGGTATGAAATACAACTGGCTTCTCGGCTTCAACGCAGGCAAATGGTCTGCCGCAGATAAATACAAAGAGAATTACGATGAATCAATCGGCTGGACTTACCCTCCCGATGAAAATATCTGGTCTGATTTTGCAAGCAAGGTTGCAGTACATTACGCCGCTAACCCCGACATTCTGTGGGAAATATGGAACGAGCCGAACTATTTTTTCTTTGCAGGCACTCCCGAAGAATATTTTTCACTTCTTGAAAAAACCGCAACAATAATCAAAACAGAAAACCCGTCGGCATACGTTTATTCGGGCGGACTTGCTGTTGCGGAAAAAGAAAGCAACCTTGTTTTTTATCAGAAATCCGCAGAATTGATTAATAAGAATCTGCTTGATAATTACGGTTATCACAACCACGACGGACTTGATAATTACTATGACTATATGGGCAAGACGCTCTCTCTTACGAAATCGGCAGGACTTTCAAACGGCGGTTTCAACAGCGAAAGCGGTGTAGGCGGCACAGATGCGGCAACAATCGCCTGCAAGGCACTTTACACCCGTTCAACGGGAGCAAAAGGTTTTGTTTCCTTTGCATTCAGAAAAACCGTCACACCTGAAAACGATATAAATGATTTTGCGTTTTTCAACGAATATATGCAACCCACCGAAGCTGTAATCACTTACGCAACGGTTATCCGTTTTCTCGGCAATGCCGATTTCGTCAGGAACATTTCAAACGAAAAGAATCTTGTAATTGACGAATACACTGAAAACGGAAAGAAAATAGAAGTTTATTACAGCCTTGGTGAAAAAACTAAAACCGCCGCACCCGAAGGCGATTATAAAGCCTTTGATATGTACGGCAATGAAATACAAATCGGCAGGAAGCTGACTGTCAGCAATACACCGATATATATTGTTTATTGATGTTAGAGCGATTTTTATGACAAATTCCAATTTGTCGAATTAAATTTAATAATATACCTTAAACTCCTTCGATGGATAAACCGTCGGAGGAGTAATTTTTTTGAAAAATTTTTAAAAAGTGGACATTAGGTTTCCATTTTAAGGTTTATTTTACTGTTGTA
>JAZNMD010000089.1:0-3649 GCA_045579385.1 Clostridia bacterium | reverse complement strand
CTACATAGTCATTATAGTCTATGGCTGAAACAAGCATCTGAAGAGGCTCTTCATCTTCTCCCTGAGGAGGATCAAAATAATTTACGATGCAATCAAAAAGCGGTTTGAGGTCTTTTGCATTTTCATCATAAGGTGAAAGTGATGCAGTACCTGCTCTTGCAGAAGCAAAAAGAACCGGAGAATCCAACTGCTCATCCGTTGCATTAAGGTCAAGAAGAAGTTCCAGAATTTCATCAGGAATCTCATCAAGGCGTGCGTCGGGTCTGTCCATCTTGTTTACCACTATAATTATTCTGTGTTGCATTTCAAGAGCCTTTTGAAGAACAAACCTTGTCTGCGGCATTGGCCCCTCTGCTGCATCAACCAAAAGAATTACGCCATTTACCATTTTTAAAATACGCTCCACCTCGCCGCTGAAATCAGCGTGTCCCGGTGTGTCGATAATATTCATTTTTATATCCTTGTAATAAACCGAGGTGTTTTTTGCAAGGATTGTTATCCCACGTTCACGCTCCAAATCACCGTTATCCATAACACGGTCCTCAACAACCTGATTCTCGCGATATACGCCACCTTGCTTAAGCATTTCGTCAACCAAAGTAGTTTTTCCGTGGTCAACGTGGGCGATTATTGCAATGTTTCTCAAATCTTCTCTTTTCATCAGAATTCTCCTATATATATAAAACGAATTTTTTCACAAGTCTTTATTATACATCTTTTTTCCCAATTTGTCTACAAAAATTTATCTTATATTCACTGATTTAATTCTTCCTCTGCCAACGCTACAAATTGTATTGACTAAATTTTAGCATTATGATATAATTCATCCTTGTAAACATAATTTCAAGAAGGGTATATCTAAAATGATAGGATTGTTTCTTGCAGCTATACTGTATGCTGCTAATTTCGCTTTATCAAAATATTATCAAAACATGAAGGGAAGTGCCCCTTACGGACTCCTTATGTTTAATGCAGGAGTCAGTACTTGCAAATTTATAATCTTTTTTATTGCAGGCGGTTTTATTCTTGAAGTGAACGGATTTTCCTTTATTATGGCGTTTTTGTACTCCATGGCACTGCTCGCATACACTATGATAGGCTTTAAAATTATGGAAAATGCCAAGGTTGCACTTTACACCGTATTTTTAATGGCAGGCGGAATGATGCTTCCGTACATATGGGGCCTTATTTTCCTCGACGAAGCTTATTCGAGCCTCCGTACCATAGGACTTTTGATAATGGCTCTTTCGATGGTGGTATCTAATTACAGCAAAGAAAAAATGAATTTAAAAACAACAATGCTGTGCATTTCAGTCTTTATCCTTAACGGATTTGTAAGTATTATTTCAAAGGAACATCAGATAAGCAGCAAGGCTGTTTCGACAGAAAGTTTTATCGCTATTGCAAATATTATTTTGGCAGTATCTGCTTATATTCTGGCATTAAGGTTTAAAAATGTTCCATCGGATACACCAAAGCCGGCATTTTCATGGAAAGTACTTATGGCTTTAGTGCTGTCGGCAGCGGCAAGTGGTACTGGATATTTTCTGCAGCTTATTGGCTCTATCAACACTCCGGCGACTGTTATATTCCCGATTATTACAGGCGGTACAGTAATCTTCTCAGCTGTTGCAGGTTTGATTTTCTTTAAAGAAAAAATCACAAAAAATCTTGCCATCGGCCTTTTGCTGTGCATTGTGGGAACATGTATGTTTTTGTAAAAAATATTTCTTAGTTAATAAAATTTAACTTTTGAAATTGAGGTGACAAACCAATGAAAGATAAGGCAATCCTTAGATGGCTTTATACTTGCTCAAAAGGTCATATCTTTAAAATATTGATTCTGGCACTTATGAGAAGTGCACTGACCATCTTAGGCGTTCTTTTTGCGCTTGCCTCGCAGTATGTAGTGGATGCAGCTGTTGACCGCAACAAACAGCTGCTTTTCGCGAGTGCCGGGGTTCTTCTTGCCATTATCATTATACAGATTGTCGTCCGTATTGTTGGTCAAAGCCTTGAACTAACCACCACAGCTAAGCTTAATATGAAGATACGAAGTCAACTTTTTTCAAGTATCTTAAAGCGTGACTATTCAGCACAGGCAAACTATCACTCCGGCGACCTTTTAACACGCCTCAGTGATGACACCTACGTTGTGGCTGAAGGCATTGTCGCACTCATTCCCACAGCAATTTCATTGATTGTTGGTCTTATCTACGCATTTTATGCAATCGCAAGGCTGGATTCTGTTTTTGTAGCCATATTTCTGCTTGGTGGAATTATACTGTTCTTTGCTTTGAATCTATTTAAAACACTTACCAAGACACTTCACAAAAATGTTCAAGAAACCGAGGGTAAAGTCCGTTCATTTTATCAGGAAGCCTTTGCAAGTATTCTTATGATAAAGGTTTTCAGCATTGAAGATTCCATCGCAAAAAATGGCGACAAGCTTCAAAATGACAATTTCAGGGCAATTTTAAAACGTCGAATTCTCAGTATTTTTGCATCAGGAAGCCTTGGTTTTATTTTCAGCATGGGTTCGCTTTTTGCTCTTATCCGCAGTGCCTTTCGTTTATATGCAGGCACAATAAGCTTTGGTGTTCTTACCGCAATGCTTCAGCTTGTAAACCAGATACAAACGCCCTTTGCAAACCTTTCAGGGCTTTTGACATCATATTATACCATTCTTGCATCAGCTGAGCGTATAACCGAGATTGAGGATTTGCCCGGAGAAGAATCTCATCTTCCCGCTCTGGATGCCACAGAAAGCTACGCAAAGCTTGACTCTGTTATATTTGATAACATTTCCTTCAGCTATGGCAGAGACGAAGTTTTTTGTGATGCAAGCCTGACAATTCAAAAAGGCGATTTTGCAGTTATCAGCGGTATTTCAGGCGTTGGCAAAAGCACTCTTATCAAGCTATTGCTTGGGGTTATTACGCCACACAGCGGAAGCATAAATCTGCTCATTGACGGAAAGCTAATCCCTGCAGGAAAGCACTCCCGCCCGCTGTTTTCATATGTCCCGCAAGGAAATCTCTTGCTTTCGGGAACAATACGGGAATCTGTTTCTTTGGTTTGTGACAACGCATCGGACGAAGAAATTATGGCAGCTGCAGAAATAAGCTGTGCCGCTGAGTTTATTAAAGCCTTGCCGGATGGACTTGACACCCACATAGGGGAAAAGGGTGCCGGACTTTCCGAAGGTCAAATTCAACGACTTGCTGTGACCCGTGCAATCTTGTCCGGTGCTCCCATAATTCTCTTGGATGAAGCAACCTCTGCTTTGGATGAGGAAACCGAGGCACAGCTACTTAATAATATCCGCAGGATGGAAAACAAAACCTGCATAATTATTTCGCACAAGCCTGCCGCTTTTGAAATTTGCAATAAACACATATATATTGAGGACAAGAATATACGCACTGCAGAGTAGACGGCATAAATATTCTGAAATCTGTTATCTTAAAAAAAGCTGTAAAAACCACAATTGTTTTTACAGCTTTTCTTGTATAACGAAAACCACGCGTGAGCCTGCGTGGTTCAAAAGAGGTTTGCCGATGAACAGATAATAAATTAGAATTTAGAAAAAAGCAGTGTGATTTGAAATATTGAAGTATAGCACAAACAATTTAATGGAAAGCCTTCC
>JAZNMD010000088.1:0-5080 GCA_045579385.1 Clostridia bacterium | reverse complement strand
TACGGGGAACTGCCCCTTGTTTCTGTATCCACGGATTTCATCCGCCCCTAAAGCAGCCGGCACCTCAATATCAAGACCGCCTATTCGTGTCAGGCAGTCCTCAACTTTTTTTCTTTTATATTCAAGCTCTGCACTGTAATCCACATTCCAGAACCGGCATCCGCCACACTTGTAAAAATAGGGGCATTCGGACTTAATACGTTTAGGAGACGGATTTAAAACCTCCATCAGCTTTCCGACAGCATAGCTTTTAAGCACCTTGATTATTATAACTCTGACTGTCTCGCCCATAAGAGCATAAGGAACAAACACCGCCATCCCCTCGGCCCTGCCTACTCCATCGCCCTCTTCGGTAATACCTGTTATTTCAATTTCAAAAATATCATTCTTTTTCATAAAGCATCAAGTTCCTTAAAAGTACATTTTTCCCACGCCAGCTGAAAGCGTAACGCCCATATTTTTCTTTGAATTCCTTGTTTGAAAGCTCCGCAATGTCCTCACTCTTAAGCCAGGGAATTCTGTCCTCTAAAAATTCATCAATCGCAGTCGTCTCAAGCCCTCTGTTATGCGGACATACCCTCTGGCAAATATCACAACCCCAGCAAATGCCGAATTTTTTTAAAGTCTCCTGCTCTTTCTGCGAAAGCTCCCCTTTTTTCTGACTGATATGCGACAAACACTTCTCCACATCAACACGCCCGTCCGAAAGGGCACCCAAAGGGCATTCCCTCTCACATCTGCCGCAAAGTAAGCACTCCCTTTCATCAGGAATGGCTGCCTCAATTTCCAGATCGTGAACAATCTGCCCGATAAAAAAGTACGACCCGTAACGAGGATTAATCAAAAGTCCGTTCATCCCGAAAAATCCAAGCCCCGCTTCATACGCTGCCTTGCGGTCATCAAGTGCGCCCTTGTCAACATGGACCTGTACCGTGCTTGCACCATTTTCCAAAAGCACCTTGGCAAGTCTTTCAAGCTTCTCCTCAGCAACAATATGATAGTCAATCCCCCGTGAATACAAGGAAAGGTTGCCCTCCTCCCCTTTTACAAAATAAGGGAAAAGAGCAACCACTGCTGTTTTTGAAAATCCTATTGTCCGGATGCCAAGTTCAAAAGCGGCATTTATAATTTCCTGTTTTATCATAATTCTATTCTTCCCTGAAGTGCACGGGTCAGCGTAACCTCATCTGCATATTCAAGCTCGCCGCCAACGGGGACACCGTGTGCAATCCGTGTAGCCTTAACGCCAAACGGTTTTACCAGCTTGGAAATATACATAGCGGTAGTCTCGCCCTCAAGATTCGGGTTTGTTGCCATTATAACCTCACGCACTCCGCCCTCTGAAATCCTTGTCATAAGCTCCTTAATGCGAATGTCCTCAGGACCTATATTGTCCATCGGCGAAATCGCTCCGTGCAGGATGTGATAAACCCCTTTAAACTCGTTGGTTTTTTCCATCTGAATTACATCCCGCGGGTTTTCCACCACACAAATCACGCTCTTGTCACGTGCAGGATTTGCACAAACCGAGCATACCTCACTGTCAGAAAAATTCTGGCACACCTTGCAGTATATAATTTTTCTTTTCGCCTCAACTATTGCCTCCGAAAACTTAAACGCCTTTTCCTCAGGCAAATTAAGCACATGGTAAGCAAGCCTTTGGGCTGTTTTGCTGCCAATACCCGGAAGCTTGCGAAATTCATCTATGAGGTTTTGAAGTGGTGAAACATAATAATCCATAAAACATCCTTATTTCGTCAATGTTGCTGTCTCGGTTGCACCGTTCCAGCCTACTGTATATCCCATAGCCTCTGCAATAAATCTGAGCGGAACATAAGTTCTTCCTTCAGCATTGTTGAGGAATGGTTCTACATCCATCGGTTTAAGATTTTTTAATGTTCCGTCTGCCTCAAAGTAAAATAAGCTCTTGTTACCGATCTGCATAATAAAGCTCTCGCCTGCTTCGTTTCTGCCCATAACTGCCTGATCAGCATCAATCCATTCAACACTGAAACCTAAATATTCCATAAGAAAACGTACAGGAACAAATGTGCGTGAATTCTTTTCCACAATCTGACCCATCTCAGGAGATATATCTGCTTTAGCACCGTTAATAATAATTTCCGAGCTTCCCGCAAATACACTTACTGCCGAAAGTGCCAATACCATAACCAAAACAACAGAAACCATTCTTTTCATATTTTTTCTCCGTTCTGCCGCAATATGCGGCTTAAATTTATATTACATTAATTTCTTTATTTCATCAACCTTATCGGTCTTTTCCCAGGGCAAATCAACATCTGTTCTGCCAAAATGTCCATAAGCCGCTGTCTGCTTGTAGATAGGCTGTCTAAGGCCCAGAGAGTTTATAATTCCGTCAGGTGTAAGGTCAAACACCTTGGAAACAATCTCCGAAAGACGCTCCTCGCTGACAGTTGATGTGCCGAACGTGTCAATTCTTACTGAAACGGGCTTCGCAACACCAATTGCATATGCCAGCTGAACTTCACAGGAGTGTGCAAGTCCTGCAGCAACAATGTTCTTTGCAACATATCTTGCCGCATAAGCCGCACTGCGGTCAACCTTGGTGCAGTCCTTTCCCGAGAACGCTCCGCCTCCGTGTCTTGCATAACCTCCGTAGGTATCAACAATAATTTTTCTTCCGGTATGTCCTGAATCACCCTGAGGACCACCCACAACAAATCTACCTGTCGGATTGATGAAGATTTTTGTTTCATCATCCATAAGCTCAGGCGGAATAGTAGGCTTTATAACAGCATTCAAAATATCATCCCGAAGCTGCTCCATCTCCACATTTGCATCGTGCTGAGAGGATACAACAACAGCATCTATACGCTTAACCGCGCCTTCCTCATCATACTCCACAGTAACCTGAGTTTTTCCGTCAGGTCTTAAGTAAGAAAGTTCTCCATTTTTGCGCACCTCAGTCAGGCGACGTGCCATTTTGTGAGCAAGATGAATTGCCATAGGCATATATTCCTCTGTCTCGTCGCAAGCAAAACCAAACATCATTCCCTGATCCCCTGCACCGTGACCTTCGCCATCTTCCTGTTCTTTGAATTCAAGAGCCTTGTCAACACCCAAAGCAATATCAGCCGACTGCTTGTCCAGCGCACAAATAACACCGCAGGTGTCGCAATCAAATCCAAACTTTGCTCTGTCATAACCGATACCGCGAACAGTCTCACGTACGATGTCCGAAACCTCAATAGTAGCAGAAGTGCTGATTTCGCCCACAACCACAACAAGCCCTGTTGTAACGGTAACTTCACAGGCAACTCTCGCCATAGGGTCCTGCTCTAATATAGCATCAAGGATAGCGTCCGAAATAATGTCTGAAATTTTATCAGGATGCCCTTCAGTAACAGATTCCGATGTAAACAATTTTTTGTAACTCAATGGTAAATCCTCCTTGCCTCTGTCTTTTATGAAAACTGTTTTCCAGTTTATTTTCAATTTATCATCTTTGCATACAAATACACGATAATTATACTATTCTTTTTCTCTTATGTCAACTCTTTTACTGCCAAATTCACTTTTCTATTGACAAATTACCCCAAAAATTATAAAATAATAGTATACTATTTATAATAAGGTCGTGATTTGAAAATGACAAAAAAGCTTAACACAAAAGGACTCGTTATCTCCGCACTTTTGATTGCTTTCGGCATACTTATTCCCATAGCATTTTGGTTTTTACGGGTAACCTTGCCCCCCGCATTCACAGCAACGCTGACAGCTCACGTGCCCATCTTTATTGCAATGTTTATATCTCCGTCTTCGACGATATTCACTGCAATAGGCACCACCATCGGCTTTCTGGTTGCAGGGCTTGACCTCGTGGTTGTTGTTCGTGCCGCATCTCACATATTCTTCGCAATCGCTGGTGCATATATGATAAGGAAAAACCATAGCATCATTCTTACCGGTGTTGTTACAGCAGTTCTTCACGCTTTGTTTGAAGCATTGGTTGTTTATGCATTCCTCGCTCTTGGTTGGACAACCTCAGACGAGACATTCGTCAAGGTGGCATTCTATACAACAGGTATAGGAACTCTTATCCACCACGCAATTGACTACATTATTGCAATTGCAATCATAAAAGGCCTCACAAAGGCAAATATTAATCTCAAATAAGAACTAAAAATTTCCGAATTTAAAAGACCGCTTTGGAAACATACCAAAGCGGTTAATTTTTCACAAAAACAGTGTATACGAAAAATCGGTAAGTCCGTTCAACAGACAGAAAAACAATATTTCACACGCCGCAAGGCGTATTTCATGTCGCGAAGCGTTTTCATCTGCGAAGCAGATTTATTCCGTCGTAAGACGGATTTAGTTGAAAAGACGGTAGATTTTCTATCGAAATCTACCGTCTTTTCTGGTCGAGGCGACAGGATTCGAACCTGCGCCGGAGCGTTAAGCCGATATGCCGGTGGCATATCGGTAGCGTGGGTTTGCAAAATGTGAGAGCATTTTGGGATTCAGAAAAACACATCGTGTTTTCACTCCACGGGCCGCAGAAACAGATACAAAAAAAGCATCCGGCAACATTCCGAATGCTTTCTGGCAAAGAAGAACAATATAGATGCAACTCATTTAGATGATACGCTTGCTTATCTTAATTAATCATTATATACCTTTATGATACATTCCTTTTCAATAGCCTCTTTAAATAAATCAATCAATGCATAATATACCGTTTGGGTTTCATTATCTTCAGTTGATATATCTGTTTTTTCTAAATCATCTAAACACTCACGAAGATTATAAAATTCCCAAACATCATCCATATCTCCATTATAATAAGCACCAGCAATTCCTTTCCACCCTCTATCGGTTTTCACAGCTTTTTCAACAATAAAAAGTAAATGTCCATCCCAAATGTGAACAGCTTTGATGCAATTATTATCTTTTATCATTTCAAATATAATTTCAGGTTCTCCCTCATATCCAGAATAAAAATCCAATATATCTGTCATTTTATATCCCTCCAGTGACCATTGTTTAATATTTCAATTTGTTCTTTTGTTGCTGTTCCCTGTTTTCTTGCAGTTAT
>JAZNMD010000087.1:0-3094 GCA_045579385.1 Clostridia bacterium | reverse complement strand
GCCTCTGTTGAGTGTCGTATGAAGTGAATAGTAATGCCGACTCCGAGGTTAAAACTCAGGGTCGGCATCTCTTGTTTTCTAAACTTTATAGGGGGAGGCAATGCTTGCTACCTGGAAAACGTGGCTAGAATTGACGCTTACTTGGAAACACACAATGAGATGCAAATAATTCCATTTTACAACCTCCGTTAGCTCTGAATTTATTTGTTGTTTTTATCTTGTTCGATAACCAAAATGATTGAACCGACAAGCAAAGTAACACCAAGCGTGAAAAACACACATCCTATAATGGTATTTAATTGATTGGCGAAAAAGCCAATCATACCGGCTCCGGTAGCACAGCAAATTACTTGAAACACCTTTTTCATAAAACCTTCTCCAACAAAGTGAATTTTACATATGTAAATTTGTAAGATGATCTGTCAGTTTTGCCATCGAATCTATAAGAACTTCCATTTCATCATTCGATACTACGCTAAAGATTTCTTTTACAATTTCGGAAGATCCCACTTTATTGTGGGCAAGAAAGTTCAGAGCCTTATCCGTCAAGTAAATTCTTTGCTTGCGCCGATCATTCCCATCTTGCTGCGAAACAATATAGTCGTCCTGCAAGAGCTTTGCGTATAGCTTATTGGCATTCTGATGAGTGCAACCTAAAAAATCAGCCATATCTTTTATGGAAGGAGCCTCTTTGAAAAGTGTTACACCATTTAGGAAAAACATCTGTTGCCAACTTAATTCTTTGAAAAAAGCATTTGCCGCCGACTGATAACGATTAACAAAACGGCTCATCAATGCAATCAAAACAAAAGGGGAAGCAAAATTATCATAGTTGACCTTTTCTCCAAAAAGATTGTTTTTCATTCTATATCCTCCGATATACAACTTGTTGTGCATTTAATTATACAACAAGTTGCGCATTTTGTCAATAGTATGCTTGAGTTGTCGGTATTTCTGTGCTATAATAGATTTACAAGCCTTGGCTTGAATATTTTTATCGGAGTGTGCTGTTTGAAAAACACCAACCTTTTGGAGATTGTATTGTAAACGAGAGGTTTGCAAATACATTCTCGGCAATCCTCTCGTATCTTGAGCGTCAACAATTTATGAAAGGATCAAACAATGGAAAATTTGACGATACGTTTAGAAACAGAAAAAGACTATAGAGCAGTAGAAGAACTTACCCGTGAGGCTTTTTGGAATGTCTATAAGCCCGGTGCAGATGAACATTATTACGTGCATATGATGCGAAATCATCCCGATTTCATCCCGGAGCTTGCGTTTGTACTTGAGCTTGACGACAAGATCGTCGGCAACATCATGTAAACGAAAGCGTGGCTTGAGGATGAGAACGGTGAGCGCAAAGAGATACTTTCCTTCGGGCCGCTTTGCGTTGCTCCCGAATACCAAAGACAGAAACTCGGCAAGATACTGATCGAGCATTCCTTTGAGGTAGCACGCAAGATGGGTTACGACGTGAACATCAATTTCGGCAATCCGGGCAACTACGTCAGCCGTGGATTCGTGAGCTGCAAAAAGAAGAACATCAGCTTTGTCGTGGACGGTAACTTCCCGACAGCTTTGCTTGTAGCAGAGCTTGTGCCAAATGCACTTGAAGGCAAAAAGTGGAGGTATATTCCCAGTACCGCCGCCGATTGTTGTGAGGACACCGCCGCTGTTGAAGCCTTCGACAGCACTTTTCCGCCAAAGGAAAAGAAGTGGATGCCAAGCCAAGAGGAATTCTATATCTATAGTCATTCATCGGTAGTCCGATAAACGTAAAAACACCGCTGAGGAGTTTCGATTCCTCAGCGGTCATTTTTATCTCTTTTTATATATTACAAGTTCGGGGTTTTCGCCGTTTTCTTCGTATGTGCAAACGAGGAGAAAGTCCATATTAGCGGCAATGCCAAAGCATCTGTCACCGCCAAATTCACATTCAAGTTGACTTCCAAGATAGGTAGCATTATCATCAAGGAATTTCACTATTTGTCCGTTGGGCAGACGATATTCCAAATTGATAAAGCTACCGGACAACACATTCAGATTTTCCACCTTGGGCAAGCCTTCAATATGAAGTAATGTGTTAAGTTCGTGGATGATTTGATTTTTGAATTCCTCGAACTTTTCCTTTCCCCCGATAGCGGCGTACTGTTTCCAAAAATCCATAGTAAAATCACCGTCGGCGTAGCACCATCCACAATAGTTCTCGTTAAATGCACCGTCTTTCTCACGGCTGATGTCGGAATCCTTCAGCGGCATACCACAACAATCGCAGACGAGTTCACGAGGAGAGCCGAGGAGCGTGTTGATCGATACATCAAAGAGCTTTGAAAGAAGTTTAAGCGTTTCGGTGTTTGGGATTGTTTCACCATTCTCCCAACGACTTACTGCTTGTCGAGTTACAAATACTTTTTCAGCAAGTTCATCCTGAGATAATTTGTTTTTCGTTCTAAGTTCAAGGATAATATCTTTTGTTTCCATATGTTTTACCGCCTTTATTTACTGTGACTATATTATAACAGTAAGGTAACTGAATAACAAGCAACTGACTGTTGCCCATAATTGTAAGTCCCTATATCTAAATGTGAAAATGGCGGCAAGGAGAATTACTCTCCCTGCCGCCGTTCTCGGTTAGTTATAGATTACATCGTTATTTACGATTTCTGTGGCTCTGCTGCGAATGTTATTCATCCGAGAAACCCACTCCATTTGATTGTCTGCTTTGAGTTGTTCGGTAACGCCCTCACGCTCTGCAATCTGTTTTACGAGCCGAAAAAACATATCCTCAGCCTGTTTGTTTACATCGGCAAGGTGTCTGTTCAGTTCGCATTTTGTGAGCAAGGTCGTATAAAAACCTCTGCGGTGCGCTTTGATATACAGCAAGTGCCGCTGTCCCCAAATGCCGACTTCGACCTGTTCTTCGGCGGGTAATGCAAGGTCGGGCAGATAATAATCTCCCTGCAAGGTGTAGCTGATACCCGTTCTTTCGTCTGTGAAATGCTGTTTCATTGTGTTGTCCTCCTTAAATTTTATCTTGAGCGTTCATCACGCCGTTTATCTTTGTTTGATCTTGCTTGTTCAAGCAAATTGT
>JAZNMD010000086.1:0-2165 GCA_045579385.1 Clostridia bacterium | reverse complement strand
GAAAACGGGCAGCATAAGCTCTATTATGACATAGAACTTCCGCTTGTAGAGGTCCTTGCCGATATGCAGTATGTTGGTGTCTTTGTTGACAAAAAAGCTTTAGAGGATTTTGGCTCTGTTCTTAAACAGAATATAGCTGCGCTTGAAAAACAGATATATGAGCTTGCGAGTAAAAGTTTTAATATAAATTCCCCAAAACAGCTTGGCGAAATTTTGTTTGAGGAGCTTAAACTGCCTCATGGCAAGAAAACAAAAACAGGATATTCCACCAATGCTGAGGTCCTTAAAAAACTCGAGAATATTCATCCGATAGTTGCAAGCATACTTGAATATCGTGCCCTCAGCAAGCTTCATTCAACATATGTTGAGGGGTTGCTCCCGGTAATTTCTGAAAGTACGGGAAGAATACATTCCAAGTTTAACCAGACGGTTACAACTACGGGCAGAATAAGCAGTGCAGAGCCTAATTTACAGAATATTCCGGTCAGGACAGATCGAGGCAGAGAGATGCGACGTATGTTTGTTGCTGAGGGAGAAAATATTTTGATTGATGCAGATTATTCGCAAATAGAGCTTCGGGTTCTTGCTCATATTGCGGGCGATGAAAATATGAGAAATGCTTTCTTGAACGGGGCGGATATACACGCACAGACAGCGTCTCAGGTATTTAAGGTTCCGCTTTCTGAGGTTACACCTTCTATGAGGTCAGGAGCAAAAGCAGTCAATTTCGGTATTGTATACGGAATAGGCGAATTTTCACTTGCACAGGATTTAAAAATCTCAATGAAAGAAGCAAAACAGTATATAGAGGATTATCTGGAGGCGTATCCTTTAATTAAAACTTATATGGAAACGGTTGTCGCAGAAGGCAAAAAGAATGCTTATGTTACAACCATCTTAGGAAGAAGAAGATATTTGCCCGAGCTTCGTTCAAGCAATCATATAACAAAATCGTTCGGAGAGCGTGCGGCGATGAATGCTCCCATACAAGGGACAGCGGCAGATATTATAAAAATTGCGATGGTTAATGTGTATAAGCGTCTTAAAAAAGAGGGGCTTAGAGCAAAGCTTATACTTCAGGTGCATGATGAACTTATAGTGGAGGCTGCGCCTCATGAGGCTGAGCGTGCTGCGGCTGTTTTGACGGAAGAAATGGAAAATGCATTAAAGCTTTCGGTGCCGCTTAAGGTTGATTGCAATATGGGAAAGACCTGGTACGATACCAAGTAGGAAAGCAGGGTTAAGAATGAAAATTATCGGCATAACAGGTGGAACGGGAGCGGGAAAAAGTCTGCTGTCTGCTGAACTTGGAAAGCTTGGAGCAGAGATAATAGATGCAGACAAAATTGCCAGAGAGATTACAACTTCACAAGGGCTTGCCTTTGAGGAAATTATTCAAAACTTTGGAAGTGGAGTTCTTTCTTATAATGGCGAGTTAGACCGCAAAAAGCTTGCGGAGATTATCTTCACTGACCTCGATAAAAAGGCATTGCTCGAGCGAATAACACATAAATATATATTTGAAGAAATGAAAAGACGTATTGCAAAAAGTTCTTCAAACATTGTCGTGCTCGATGTGCCGCTTTTGTTTCAATGTGATTTTCCAATAAAATGCGATCTAACAGTTGCTGTTATTGCAGACAAAACTTTGCGCCTTTCGCGCATTGTTGAAAGGGATAAGATTTCAAAGGTCGCGGCAGAGTCACGTATGAAAAATCAGCTTTCTGATGAAGAATACAAGTGCTTGGCGGATATGTGCTTTGAAAATTCGGGAGATAAAGAAAAGATACGGGCGTTTGCAGAAGATTTGTGTAAAAAGTAGTAATAAAATTAGTTAAGAGGATATTTAATTGTGAAAAGGCTTGGGTGTATAAAACCGATATTGTTTATTTTACTGGCGATTTGTATTTTGTATTTTATGGTGGGAGAGGGGAAAACCTTTATCCTTAAAAAAATATATCCTGTCAAGTATCAGGAATATGTTGAAACGATTGCGAATGAGTATTCGCTGGATAAAAATCTGGTTTATGCAGTAATAAAAGTAGAAAGTAATTTTGACAGCAAAGCGGTTTCATCTGCGGAGGCAAAGGGTCTTATGCAGCTTATGGATGAAACTGCACAGGACTGCAATAAAAAAGGGAAATTCGGGTATAATATCCCAAAGG
>JAZNMD010000085.1:0-6671 GCA_045579385.1 Clostridia bacterium | reverse complement strand
AAGAACCTGAAAATATTGAAAAGGAACAGCAGGGCTTGAGTGGGAAAAATGAAGATGTAAAAGTTTTGCCAATAATTTTTGAAGAAAAGACATTTGATGATATAAAGAACCATAAAAGTCAGAATGCCATTGAACAACTTGCTGTGCGAGGAATTATAAATGGCAAAAATGAAAAAAGTTACTCTCCTGATGAAACAATGACACGAGCTGAGTTTGCAACTATCGTGGTAAGAGCGTTAGGAATACCTGAAAAGAGTGGCAAAATATTTAATGATGTGGCAGACGACGATTGGTTTAATGTGTACGTAAATACCGCTTACAGCTACGGTATAGTGAATGGAATATCAGAAAATCATTTTAATCCTAATGGAGAAATTACCCGCGAAGAAGCAGCTACAATGATTTTGAGAGCAGCAAAGCTTTGCGGAATGAAGGAAGATACAAGCGAGACAGGCATCAGAAATACACTGGCTGAATTCTCTGATTATGTTGGAGCGTCGGAGTGGGCAAAGACAGCACTTGCCTTTTGCTATAATGAGGAAATCCTCGATAAAAGTGTTATTGAAATAAAACCAAAAACAGAGGTAACAAGGGCAGAAGTGGCACAAATTCTTTATAATATGCTTGGCAGGGCGAAGCTGTTATGAGAAGAAAACTATTAATTACTGTGATTTGTTTATTAGTCACAGCTTTAATTGTTTCCTGCGGCAAGGTAACCACTCCCAAAGACACCAATTTTGAGTTTGATGTTGATATAATAAGGGAATCGGCGGACGAAAGTTCGCCGGCTCCTGCTGTTGTAACGGGAAATACAGTTGATTTATCTGAAACAGAAAAAGCGGAGACGGTAAAGAGTGAAAAGTTTCCGGAGAAGAACGAAAATCCCGAAGACAGTGTTACAAAGGAGTCAAGCAGTAAGGGCATAGTTGAAAAGATAGAGAATGACGAATTGAGGTGTACTCTGTCTGTAAGATGCGATAATATATTCGGGAATATAGATGATTTAGACAAGGAAAAAGTGAAAATTTTGCCTCCGGATGGAATGATATTTCCCAAAACTGAGGTTGTATTTTATGAGGGAGAAAGTGTCTTTAATGTTTTAACGAGAGAACTTAAGAAAAATAAGATACATATTGATTTTGTGAATACGCCGATGTATAATACGGTTTATATAAGAGGAATTTCAAATCTATATGAACAAGATTGCGGAGACCTTTCCGGTTGGATATATAAAGTTAATGGAAAGGTGCCCGGTTACGGATGTTCTCAATGTATACTGAATGACGGGGACATAATTGAGTTTGTATATACTTGTAGTTTAGGTAAAGATGTTGATTGATTAAAGCACTAAAAAAGAGGCAAAGGTTATGAATGAATTTAAAACATATCATCCGATTGTGAATTTTACATATTTTGTATTTGTAATCGGGTTTAGTTGCATATTTTTGCATCCGTTATGTCTTGGTATTTCGCTTGTGAGTGGATTTACATATTCCGTGATGCTGAAAGGCAAAAAGCAGGTTAAAACAAATTTAATATATATGCTTCCGATGCTGATTGCGATGGCACTTATAAACCCTGCGTTTAACCACGAGGGAGTTACCATCATTGATTATCTGCCAAACGGAAATCCGCTTACACTTGAATCGATTGTTTACGGACTTTGTGCAGCTACCATGATTGTGAGTGTTATATGTCATTTCTCCTGCTATAATGAGGTTATGACAAGCGATAAGTTTATCTATCTGTTTGGCAAAATCATTCCGGCAATGTCTTTAATAATTTCTATGACACTCCGTTTTGTGCCGAAGTTTACATCGCAGCTTAAAGTGGTAACAAATGCTCAAAGGTGTATGGGACGTGATGTGAGTAATGGAAATATTATAAAGCGTGCAAAAAGTGGTCTTAATATCTTGTCAATTATGACAACCTGGTCGCTTGAAAATTCCATTGAAACCGCAGACAGTATGAAATCTCGTGGCTACGGAATACCGGGAAGAACTGCGTTTTCGATATTCACATTTGATAAACGGGATAAAAAAGCACTGGTTTGTATTTTGATTTTAGGTATATATACATTTGTGGGGAACTTGATGGGAGGGTTATATTTTGAATTTTTTCCGGCAATGAAATCAGCAGAGATTTCACTATTTGATATAAGCGTATTTGTGGCATATTTATTGCTTTGTATGTGCCCAATCTTAATTGAACTGTGGGAGGCGAGAAGATGGAAATCTTTAAGGTCGAGAATTTAAGTTTTACTTATCCTGGCAGATGCGATAAAGCACTTGAAGATATAAACTTTACGGTTAATCAGGGTGAGTTTGTTTTGATTTGCGGCAAGTCAGGATGCGGTAAAACTACACTTTTAAGGTTGTTAAAACCAACGCTCGCACCATTTGGAGAGAGAGAAGGAAGCATATATTTTAACAGCAAACTGCTTGCAGAGTGTGATGCAAAAGAACAAGCGGCGAAGATTGGCTTTGTAATGCAAAGTCCTGACAACCAGATTGTAACTGACAAGGTATGTCACGAGCTTGCGTTTGGACTCGAAAGCCTTGGATACAAGCAGAATGAAATCAGAACAAGAGTATCTGAAATGGCGTCATTCTTTGGTATACAGAATTGGTTTTATAAAAAAGTAACCGAGCTTTCGGGCGGACAGAAACAATTATTAAACCTTGCATCCGTGATGGCGGTGCAACCATCTGTACTGATACTGGACGAGCCTACAAGTCAGCTTGATCCAATAGCTGCAGGTGAGTTTTTGAAAACACTTGAGAGGATAAACCGTGAGCTTGGAACGACCGTTATTCTTACGGAACATCGACTGGAAGATGCTTTCCCGATGGCAGACAGGCTTATTGTTATGGATGAGGGCAAAATTATTGCGGATGAAGCACCAAATGAGGTTGGACAAATACTTAAATCCCAAAATCACGATATGTATAAAGCACTTCCAACACCTGTGAGAGTTCACGGTAAAGTGGGAAATGCTTTGCCTTGCCCTTTAACTGTAAGGGATGGAAGAATGTGGCTTGAAGCGTATTCAAAAGAAAATACATTGAATACCGAGGTTATTCAAAAGGATAAAACACAAGACAATGAAAATGCAGTAATTGAAATCAAAGATGCCTGGTTCAGATATGAAAAGGACTCGGCTGATGTAGTAAAAGGATTTAATTTAAGCGTAAATAAGGGCGAACTATTCTGTCTTGTTGGTGGTAACGGCACAGGAAAGACAACAGCACTTTCCCTTATATCAGGCCTTAATACGCCATACAGCGGCAATGTAAAGATAAAGGGGAAAAACATTTCTAAAATCAAGAATTTGTATGACGGACTTTTGGGTGTTCTTCCCCAGAATCCGCAAAGCGTGTTTGTGAAGAAAACGGTTTATCTTGATTTGATGGAGATACTTTCTGATAAGAAATGCACAAAAGAGGAAAAAGAGCAAAGGGTACATAATATCTCTTTACTTTGCAGGATAGAAAATCTTTTGGAAAGTCATCCGTATGATTTATCGGGTGGGGAACAAGAGAGGGTTGCTCTTGCAAAGATACTTCTTATGGAGCCTGAAATTCTGCTTCTTGACGAGCCGACAAAAGGGATGGATGCACATTTCAAAGAAGAATTTGCAGATATTTTAATGGACTTAAAAGCAAGCGGTGTTACAATCCTTATGGTATCTCACGATATAGAGTTCTGTGCAGAGTATGCCGACAGATGTGCTCTTGTATTTGATGGAAGTATAACATCTGTTGATACACCGAGAGAGTTTTTCAAAGGTAAGAATTTTTACACTACAGCGGCAAACCGAATGGCAAGAACAATACTTCCTGATGCGGTTTTAGCAGAAGATATAATCCTTGCCTGCGGTGGGAAAGTAGAAAAACGGGAGCGGCAATCACTAAATTTTGAATTTAAGAGGCACGAAAACGAAATCAGACCCAAAAAAGAAAAAGTACAAAAACTTACTCCTACAAGAATTGTCATCGGCAGTATATTTGCTTTGCTTTTTGTGGTAACAACAATAATAAGTTATCTGGGGCTACCTCCTTTGCAGATAATCTCAGTCCTTGAACTCGCCGCAGCGTGTTTGGCTTTTTTTCCGCAAAGAGATATTGGAATAGAGGTAATACAAGTTCCAAGGGCGGACAGAAAGCTTGCAAAAAGGACTCTGCTTGCAGCACTTTTAATATTGCTTTTAATACCGCTTACCATTTACATAGGCGTCTTCTTTTTGGGCAACAGAAAGTATTATTTTATAAGCCTGCTTATAATTATAGAAACGATGATACCGTTTTTTATGGTATTTGAGTCAAGAAAGCCAAAGGCGAGAGAACTTGTAGTGATAAGCGTATTGTGTGCCATTGCGGTTATTGGCAGAGCTGCGTTCTTTATGCTTCCTGAATTCAAACCCGTTGTTGCTCTTGTGATAATTGCAGGGGTAGCGTTTGGCGGAGAAACGGGATTTTTAGTCGGTGCGGTCAGTGGATTTGTTTCAAACTTTTTCGCAGGGCATGGCCCGTGGACACCGTGGCAGATGTTTGCTTTCGGGATTATCGGTTTCATCGCAGGTATTCTTTTCAAAAAAGGTTTCTTGCGAAAGACAAAAGCGTCCCTTTGTATATTCGGATTTTTAGTGACATTTATTATCTATGGCGGAATTATGAACCCTGCATCAATCATTATGTGGCAGGATAAAATTACCTGGGAAATGATTTTATCTGCCTATATTCTGGGAATGCCATTTGATTTAATCCATGCACTCGGAACAGCATTTTTCCTTTGGTTTATATCCGAGCCTATGATAGACAAGCTTGAAAGAATAAAGGTTAAATATGGATTGATTGAAAGATGATTTGAAGTATCACAAATAAAAGCTCTGATTTTCAGGGCTTTTTTATTTTAAAAATGTATTGTAAAATTTATAAATTGATGTTATAATATATTTACCACAACTTTTAACTACTGCCCAAAAGGCAGACGCTTAATTGAATAAAATATTACCCGAGGGGTACGTTATTGTAAAAAGCGTACACTCTTGTTTCTGCATACTCTTGGGTAATTATTTATTCGGTGTTAGGGTTAAAAGTGTGGTAACTTTGCCTGAAATTAAGATGTACGTTTTTTGGTGCGTGACTCTGCTTTCGGGTGGGTTACGCACTTTTTTAATTAGCGGAGTATGTTTATGAATACAGGGGAAAAGGCTTGTTGTGTTTTCGGACACAGAAAGGTCTTGGAAAAAGATGAAATACGAGAGAAATTGTCAGAAATATTTGAAAGACTTATCGTTTCTGAAAATGTTAATATATTTTATCTTGGAAGCCGAAGCGAGTTTGACGATTTGTGTCGGCAAGTTCTTGCTGTAAAAAAAGAAAAATATCCGCACATCAAAAGAATTTATATTCGTGCTGAATATCCTGATATAAACGAAGATTATGAAAACTATCTTTTGAAAAGTTGCGAAGTAACATATTTCCCTGAAAGGGCAATTAATGGAGGAAAGGCGGTCTATGTTGAAAGAAACTGCGAAATGATAGATAAATCTGATTTCTGTGTTGTATATTTTAAAGATGGTTATTTGCCACCAAGAAGAAAAGGTGGCAACAAAGATTTGTTTGATTATCAGCCAAAGAGTGTAAGCGGCATAGCATATAACTACGCTGTCAGGAAAAAGAGACTGATTATAAATCTGGCGGAATGATTTTGATTTTAAACAGCACTTTTAAAATATATTGACTTTTCAGAAAGTCTGTGATAGCATATAGAAGATGAATTTTTCAGGGCAGGGTGAAATTCCCGACCGGCGGTACAGTCCGCGACTCACTTTTGGTGATTGATTTGGTGAAATTCCAAAACCGACGGTTAACCAGATATGTTTGCGATTTGGTTTTAAAGTCCGGAGGAAAGAAAAATATCAAGCTTTTGCTTATATTGAATTAAACACCCTGAACTGTTGTTCGGGGCGTTTTTGTTTTAAGGAGGTATTTTGAAAATGAAAAGCAGCAATATTAAGTGGATGGTTAAGGTGGCTATGCTTTCGGCTGTTTCGGTTATTCTGATGCTTTTTGAATTTCCGATACCGTTTATCGCACCAAGCTTTTATGAGCTTGATTTCAGTGAAGTGCCCGTGCTTTTGGGTGGCTTTGCTTTAGGACCTTTGGCGGGTGTGATAATTGAATGTATTAAAATCTTGCTTAATTTTCTTATTAACGGAAGTGTTACATACGGTGTGGGCGAATTTGCAAATCTTTTGGTTGGTATTACATTTGTTTTGCCGGCATGCCTTCTGTACAAAAAACAGAAAACAAAAAAATCTGCAATATTTGGGATGATAATAGGTGGAGCGGTAATGGTGGTGTTTGGAAGCCTCTTAAATGCATTTGTTCTGATACCTGCTTACGCTAAGGCTTTTAAAATGCCGATAGATGCATTTATTAAAATGGGTGCAAGTATATATCCCTCGATTAACAGCTTGTGGAAGCTTGTGCTTTTCTGCACTGCTCCGTTTAACATTTTAAAGGCGGTTTTGGTTTCGGTAGTGACTGTTGTTATCTACAAACCGCTGAGCCCAGTGCTTAAACTTAAAAAGTAGTGAAAATAAAAGGCTGTATAAAAAACTGAATTCAGTTTTTTATACAGCCTTTTTTAAAATCTGTAAGCTG
>JAZNMD010000084.1:0-3471 GCA_045579385.1 Clostridia bacterium | reverse complement strand
GACCGCTTGGCCTCCGACTTTTTCGATAGGCTCGTCTGTTTCTGACGCTGTTTGTGCCGCTGAAATTCTTGAAAAGGATGGAATTTCGGTAGCTTTAATGAACGCAAGGTTTTTAAAACCGTTTGATAAGGAATTGTTTTTTAAGCTTTCAAAGGACTCTAAACTGGTTGCAACGGTTGAGGACAATGTTTGCATAGGGGGGCTTGGAGATACTGTTCGTCGCTTGTATGATGGCAAAGTCCTGAGCTTTGCCCACGACGACAAGCCTTTGACTCAAGGAACGGTTGCAGAGCAAAAGAGATGGAGTGGAATTGACGCGACATCAATTGCAGAAAAAATAAAAAAGGTGTTAGGTGATTAACTTGGCTAAGATCAGGCTTGATATATATCTTACCCAGGAAGGGCTGGCAGCGTCCCGCAGTGCGGCTCAGGCAATGATTATGGCGGGAGACGTTTATATTGACGGACAAAAGGCACTGAAAGCAGGGGAAGCGGTTAAAGGGACCGAAAAGATCGAAGTCCGAGGAAAAACCGCAAAATATGTAAGCCGTGGCGGGCTTAAGCTTGAAAAAGCCATGCAGGTGTTTCCTGTTGAACTTCAGGGAAAAACTTGTATGGATATAGGGGCATCAACAGGTGGGTTTACCGACTGTATGCTTCAAAATGGTGCAAACAAGGTATATTCGGTTGACGTGGGATACGGACAGCTTGCGTGGAAACTTCGTCAGGACGAGAGAGTTATCAATATGGAGCGTACAAACATCCGCTATCTGACTGCTGATGAACTTGAAAAGCGTCCTGAATTTTTTTCGGTGGATGTTTCGTTTATATCTCTTAAGCTGGTGCTGCCTGTTGTGTACGAACTGCTTACAGATGGCGGCGAGGGCGTGTGCCTGATAAAGCCACAGTTTGAAGCAGGAAGAGAAAAGGTTGGCAAAAAAGGTGTTGTCCGTGAAAAGAGTACGCATATTGAGGTTATTGAAAACACATTGGAATTTACCCGTGAATCAGGCTTTTCTGTTTTAGGGCTGGATTACTCTCCCGTAAGAGGGCCTGAGGGGAATATTGAATATCTTATGTATATAAAAAAATCAACTGAGGAGAGCCAAAAATTTGATGTTTCTGCCCTGGTTGATTTATCTCATACCAATACAATATAAGGGTGTGATTTGAATGAAAAAAGTCGGAATTTTTGTAAATCCTGAGCGTGACCCAAACCTCTCTTCCGCACAAAAAACAGCCGAGGCTCTTATATCCAGAGGACAAGTTGTTCTTATGGATGAGGCGTATCGGGAAAGCATCAGTGTTAATGGGGTTTTGTTTGTGCGTCACGATGTTATGATGCAGGACGCTGACCTGATTGTTGCCTTGGGAGGAGATGGCACAATATTAAAGGTCGTTCATGATGCAGCAGAGTTTGATACACCTGTTATAGGTATAAATCTCGGGCATCTTGGATTTCTTACCCAGGCTGAAAGAGATGACACTGAAATTTTTGACAAGATAGCACAGGGGAAGTTTTCGGTGGAATACTTTATGCTGCTTAATGCCTCTGTTATCAAAGGCGGTAAAGAAATTGAAAGAGATATTGCTCTTAATGATATAATTTTACGTGGTGCAGATGAAAGGATTATTTCTTTGACAGTTGAGGTGGATGGAAATGAAGCCGCCAGCTATCTTGCAGATGGAATAATTGCGGCAACCTCAACAGGTTCAACCGCATATTCACTTTCCTGCGGCGGACCGATTGTACATAGGGGACTTGACTGTATAATTCTTACACCCGTATGCCCACACACACTTAAATCAAGATGTATTGTTCTACCTCCTGAGTCAAAGGTAACGCTCAGATTTGACGCAGCGTATTGCGAGGGGGCAGAACTGAGGGTTGACGGAAATCTTACAGAAAGACTTGAAGATGGCGATTATGTAGAAATCAAAAAGTCCGAAAAGCGTGTGCCTCTTGCAATTTTAGACGGGCACAACTACTTCAATGTTATAAGAAGAAAACTGGCTGACTAAGGTCGGCGGAAAGGATAGGGGCGCTTTATGTTAAAGGAATTGCACATTAAAAACGTAGCAGTTATTGAAGAAGTGCGTATTGAGTTTAACAATGGTTTCAACGTTTTAACGGGCGAGACGGGCGCAGGCAAATCTATCCTTATAGATTCTATAAATATGGCACTTGGGGCAAGAAGCAGCCGTGATTTAATCCGCAGTGGCACGGAATTTGCCCTCGTTGATTTGTGTTTTGAGGACGAAAGTAAGGCTCTTTGTGATGCACTCAGTGAACTTGGAATTGAGAACGAAGATGGGCTTGTTTTAATAAGCCGCAGGCTCTCGGGTGACGGAAAAAGCGTTTGCCGCATAAATGGCGGGATTGTGCCAATGTCAACTGTTCGTGAGATTGCCACGCTTTTAATTGACATTCACGGGCAAAATGACAACCAATCCCTTATGTCACCACAAAAACATATTGGTTTGCTTGATGATTATGGCAATCTGGGAGAAGAAAAAGAAGATTACCAAAAAGAGTATCATAGAGTAACAGAACTTCGTCGTGAAAGGGACAGTTTAAATACAGACAGTGAGGAAAAGGCTCGCAGGCTGGAGCTTTTAAATTTTCAGGTGCAGGAAATACGTGCCGCACAACTGAAAGCAAGTGAAGATGAAGAACTTACGGAGCTTCGTGAGAAGCTTTACAATATGGAAAGCATAGTTTCGGGTACAAGTACAGCCTATGCGGCACTGTACGGAAGTGAATCAGGTGCAGCATTTGATATGCTTAAAACTGCGGAAAGAGCGCTTGGGGATATTTGCAGATTTGACGCAAAACTCAATGAAAGCTACGAAAGGCTTAAAAATATTACTGTTGAGGCGGAGGATATTGCATCGGATTTAAATGCATTTGTTTCGGATTCAGAATTTAATATAGCAGAGCTTGACCGCATTGAGGAACGACTTGACCTTATAAATGAGCTCAAACGCAAGTATGGCAGAACCATAGAAGAAATTATTGAATATGGGAAAAACGCAAAAGAAGAGGCTGACAGTATTGAAAACAGCAGTGAGAGGCTTGAAAAGCTGAATGAGGAACTGAGCGAAGCTATGGCAAGGCTTGCGTCTTCTGCTGAAGTGCTGTCACGGGCAAGAAGAGAGGCAGCACAGGAACTTGAAAAAAGAATTTCCGAAGAACTTGAAACGCTTGATATGCCCAAAGTTCGCTTCACCATTGATATAGCAGAAAGAAGAGATGGCGAGGATATTCATTACACTGATCTTGGCAAGGATAATGTTGAGTTTTTGATTTCAGCCAATCCCGGCGAAAGTCTTAAGCCTATGAATAAAATCGCATCAGGCGGAGAGCTTTCAAGAATAATGCTTGCGATAAAAACAGTTCTGTCACAAACAGATGGTGCTGATACAATGATTTTTGACGAGATAGACACGGGTGTCAGCGGCAGAGCGGCA
>JAZNMD010000083.1:0-2938 GCA_045579385.1 Clostridia bacterium | reverse complement strand
GACAGGTACCGAACCTCTGCTTGCTCGTTTTTTGGTTCAGCTGCCAAGATCTTTTCCAGATCAATGCCGAAGGGAGCAAGCATCCCCGCAGCTGCAGCCCGGACCGCGTCCGGAATTTGTTTTTTTGACATATATTATGTCCTTTCTTTTTTTGAGTAGATTTTTTATCTGCTCATTTGGTTTATGGTAGATTTTTCTTCCATACGCATAATATATATCATGTTTAAATATTTTTAAAGTGTTTATTTGCAAATATTTGCAACATTTTCAATATAGAACTGACGTTTTTCTACTCAAATAAACAAAAACGGGGAGGAACACCTAAAAACATTACAATTACTGGAATAGTTCGGCAGTGTTAAGCCGTTGTCTGATTTGACGAAGCATTTTTTGTTTAAAACCTTTCAATGACGGGTAAGGAGTAAAAAATGAACTTGCATCAGATGTTTTCGAATTTTCGAGAGTTTGTTTCAAATCCTGAAATGTTTGCAATAATTTTTTATCTTTATCGGAAGAAGCACACTGTAAAGAAGAAATTTCCATTTCTACAGATTTTGCAATGATTCCAGTTTTTAAGCAAAATTCAAGCAATGCCGCATGTTTAGTCTTTTTTGGGTGCCCTTTGTATTCTTCTTCCTCTTTTATTCTGTTGTAGATGGAGAGCAACTCATTTTTTTCCTGTTCTGCACGTTTTACAACTTTTTCATGCAATGTTTTTCCACTTTTCAGGTGACTTAGATGACGTTTGAGAATTTTTTCAAGCTGCAAAGTTCCTTTATTGCCCAAAAACATTTCCGGGGTTACGTTCATTTCCAGCATTTTATATATGAACGGCAATATCAAGGCAAGATACACTTTGCTGGCATAGGCAAATTCATGTTCAAGTGCAATCGCTTTACTTTTGTAATAAATAAATTTTTCTCTACATACCAAGTTATCTACCGATATAGTTGGAGCTTCAGGTAATTCATCGTATATTTTCGTTTTTTCCAAAGCTTCAATTATTTTATTTAATTGCTTTCTAATATATGCTGAGTCCTTCCGAAGTTCTTTTCTACAGTCATTGAATTCTTTTGATGGTGCATCTTTTAAGGTGTGGTATGCAAAAAAAGATTCAAACATCGATAAGCATTCACAATAGGCAGATAGAAAAACGTCTTCCTTTGCCCGAGCCATGATTTCAAAATTACTATAAAGGTGATATTTACAAAATTTTTTCATGCTTTACCTCCGGTCTGCAGATTTTCTTTAGCTAATTCTTGAAGCAGAGCTTCAATGACTTCCAGCTGTTTTTGATCCATGCGGTCAAGAGCTGTTTTGAGTTTCCTGCGCAAGGTTGAAGTTTCATCATTTGCGGCGGGTAATCTCTTTGATGGACGCAGAGCCATAAAAGCCGGAAGTTGCTTCATCTTTTCGCGTTTCACTTCCAAGCTGGCGTGAGCAGAGTAATGCTTTGTCATTTCCGGAGTCATATGCCCAACGATACTTTGTACCACATTCAGTGGGATGCCGTATACTCCAGCATAGTAACAGAATGTATGGCGGCAGCTGTGCAGATCTTTTATTGATACCGAGCGGCTGCGGCCTTCCGGGGATTTTGTAGTCTTTATACCGCACTTCTGCTCCAGAAAATGCTTAATGCGGTATGAAATGCCGGAGCTGTTCTGCTGGTACATCCGGGCGTGTTCCGGAAGAACATATTCAGAATGATCTTCGGCCTCTTCCATTTTCTCCTGCAGCTCAAGCAAGTATTCTTTTAAAGGCGGTATCATCGGAATTTCCACGTACTTGCCGGTCTTGTGCATTTTTCTGATAATCAGTTCTTTTTCGAAATCAATATCTGACCATTTCAAAGTGCAGATATCGCCCTCCCGTAAAGCGGTCGCAATCGCAATGACAAACAGCGGCAGAATAAAATCATCAGCATTATCACGTATCAGATTCAATTCTTTTTCAGAGAAAGCCTCGCGGGTTTCTGCATTCTTTTCCAACTTGGGGATAGCATCAAAGGGATTAAACACGATACCGGCATCTCTGGCGAGAAGTTTGAACACCTCGGACAATGTCTGCTGATAAGTGTTGATGGTTTTGGGCGACAGCAATTCCTTTAATTTATATTCTCTGGTCTTTTTTATAACAGATCCGGAATAAGAGACCGTTTTGTTAAAACGCCCATTGGTCCGCAGTTGCTGTATGTAGGCTTCGGCATGAGTGGTGGTGACGGAATCCAGAGCAATGATATCCGGATATACCGCAGCCATGAAATCCACAAAATCCTGCCAATATGAACGCTTGGCTCTGATCAAATTCGGAGACGGTTGCCGTTTGCGTGGTTTCTTCAAGGAGAGTTCGTAAGCATCTGCGATCTTGATCGCTACGCTTCCGGTAAGCTCCCTTTTAAAGTTTTCTACCAAGGCTCCTACGCTTTTCTGTTCAGCCAGAGTCTTGACCGTTTCTTTCATTTTCTTTTCATACAGCAGGGCTGCCGCTTTGGTCGTGCAGCCTTCGCATACGCCATAGTACCGCTTGCCATTTTGCATAAATTCATAATGATACTCTGCGGTCTCTTTCCCTTTTAATTGTCGTTTTCTGACGCCCATAAATACCTCCTGTTGCACAGTGCTAAAATATCACACAAATAGCAACAATGCAAATTAAAATTACGGCATTTTTACGGCACAAACAGCTTTTTTGAGTATTTTTCTGCTCAATAGCGTCTGGCTACGGACCAGAAGGTTAGGGGTTCAAGTCCCTTTGGGTGTACCAGATATTAGCCCTCTTGAGAGCAATCTCAAGAGGGTTTTTCTATGTTCTCTTTCGGGGAGAAAAGCAGTTTGGGAATATCAGAGAAGCAGTTTTCAAAAACATCTCTGACAAGTCGTCAAGTACCACCGAGTACCACTTGAAATATCTGCAATATACCTTGATAGCTCTTCTT
>JAZNMD010000082.1:0-10287 GCA_045579385.1 Clostridia bacterium | reverse complement strand
GCTTAAAGACAGCGAGCTTTCTGATGGGAATGGAGGAATTGAAAACATTCCCTATAAGGAAACAAAGGACTATGTAAAAAAAGTTTTTCATACATTTGAGATGTATAACAGACTGTATAAAGGTAATTATGGAGGATGAATAAAATGGAAAAGGAATTACTTTTTGAAAGAAAAAACGGGTTTGAGGAAATAAGTGCATCAGATAAGGCTGATATTTATTCTTTTTGTGAGGACTACAAATGTGCAATCTCGGCGGCAAAAACTGAAAGAGAGTTTTGTGATTTATCGGTAAACCTGCTGAAAGACGCAGGATTTGTCGCTTTGGAAGATAAAGACAGTCTTAAAGCAGGAGACCGTATCTATGCAATCAACCGGGGCAAAGGCGTAGTTGCTTTTGTTATAGGAACAGATGATATCGAAAAAGGTATTAATATAGTGGGAGCACATATCGATTCCCCAAGACTTGATTTAAAACCAAACCCACTTTATGAGGATGGCGGTATGGCGTACCTCAAGACCCATTATTACGGTGGAATACGCAAATATCAATGGCTTAATATTCCACTTTCTCTGCATGGTGTGATTTTTAAGCAGAACGGAGAAAGAGTTGATGTTAATATCGGCGAGAGCGAGGATGACCCTGTATTCTGTATTGCTGATCTGCTTCCGCATCTTGCTCAGGGACAAAGTGGAAAAAAGCTTTCTGAGGCGTTTGAGGGAGAAAAACTGAATATTATTGTCGGTAATATACCGGGTGATGCAGACAAGAACAAGATTAAATACGGAGTAATGAAGCTCCTCAATGACAAATATGGTATTGTTGAAAGGGATTTTATAACGGGCGAGCTGGAGCTTGTGCCTGCGTTCCCTGCACGTGACCTTGGGTTTGACAGAAGTATGATTACAGCTTACGGACACGATGACCGTGTGTGTGCTTATACTGCACTTCGTGCAATAATTGATACTATCGCCCCCAAAAAGACAGCTGTGTGCCTGCTTGTTGACAAAGAGGAAATCGGAAGTCAGGGCAATACGGGTATGCAGTCAAGGTTTTTTGAGAATACGCTTGCAAGGGTATGTAATAAACTCAAGGGCGGATACAGTGAACTGTGCTTAAGGAATTGTTTTTCAAATTCTGAATGCCTTTCAGCGGATGTAGGTGCAGCTTTCGACTCTAACTATCCTGAGGCATATGAGCGTGGCAATGCGGCTTATATGAATGAGGGATTGCTTGTAACAAAATACACAGGAGCAAGAGGAAAAAGCTCTGCAAGTGATGCAAATGCAGAGTTTGTATCAAAGGTTTGCCGTGTGTTTGATGAAAATGATGTAAAGTGGCAATGCAGCGAGCTTGGAAAAATTGATGTTGGCGGAGGCGGCACAATTGCTTGTTATCTTGCCAATATGGATATAGATGTAATTGATGTTGGTGTTCCGCTTCTGGCAATGCACGCACCTTATGAAGTAGCAGGAAAGTTTGATATTTATATGGCATATAAAGGATACAGAGCTTTTATGGAATAAATCATGTAAAAAGCACAGCAAGGGATGATTTTAAATTATGACAGTAACCGCAGCACCGGAGGAAAAGAGACTTTTTACAAACAAAATGCTTAAGGCTCTTATAATTCCTCTGGTTATCGAACAGTTTTTGAATATATTTGTCGGGACTGCTGATAGTATAATGGTAGCAGGCGTTGGAGAGGAAGCACTTTCATCGGTTTCTTTGGTTGATATGCTGAATGTGGTTATTATGAACATTTTTGCTGCGTTAGCTACGGGTGGTGCAGTTGCTGCAGCACATTTTATAGGAGCCAGGGACTTTAAGAAAGCAAGTCTCTCGTCCAATCAACTTCTTTTGGTAACACTTGTGATATCTTTGATTGTTACTGTGCTTGTGTGCCTTTTTAAAAAGCCGATTATAGATTTGTTTTTTGGTGCCATTGAACCTGAGGTTATGGAAAATGCCCTGATTTATTTAACAATTTCAGCAATTTCTTATCCATTCATTGCGATTTTCTCTGCGAGTAATGCTTTGTTTCGGTCTGTGGGTAAGTCAGGAACGACAATGATACTTTCGATGGTTATGAATGCAATCAATATTTTTGGAAATGCAATACTGATTTATGGATTTAATATGGGTGTTAAGGGTGCGGCATATGCTACACTTGTTGCAAGGGCAGCTAACGCCTTAATCGGAATATATCTGTTATCACGACCGGGGCAGGAGATTTCCATAAACCTACCACAAATCCTGAAACCTGATTTTTCAATGATAAAGAGAATTTTAAGAATAGGTGTTCCAAATGGATTGGAAAACAGCTTCTTTCAACTGGGACGTGTTCTGGTTACGGGGATAATCGCAGTTTTTGGAACAACTCAGATTGCGGCAAACGCTACTGCAAATGCACTTGCGGCAATTGCGACAACTCCGTCGGCTGCCATAAGCCTTGCGGTTATTACTGTTGTAGGTCAATGCGTTGGTGCAGGTAATTTAAAGCAGGCTACATATTATATCAAAAAAATGATGAAGATTTCATATCTGATGATGGCTGTTATGGGGATTCTTCTCATTGCCTTTTTGCCGGTTATATTAAAACTATATAATCTTACGCCTGAAACAGAGCGGCTCGCTTATATTCTGATATTAATCCACACTGGATTTGGAATTTTTATGTGGCCTGCATCGTTTAATTTACCCAATGTGCTGCGTGCAGTAAATAATGCTGCATACACAATGGTGGTTGCCATAACATCAATGGTAATCTTCCGGATTGCTCTGAGTTATATTGTCGGACTTTGGCTTGGCTGGGGCGCAATAGGAGTGTGGCTTGCAATGGTGGCTGACTGGACGTTTCGAATTATTTGCTGGTGTATAAGACTTTTCAGTGGTAAATGGAAGAAAAAAGCACTTTTGCTTTAGAGCAAATATTCAAGTAAAATAACTAACAAAACGCCGGGAATCCCTAGTAACCCTGCAATAATGGCAGAAAGCGGGCCAATTGTGACATAAATCCCTGCAAAGCCTCCCACAAAGTTTACTGAGGCTAAAATAAGTCCGCCCAGTATACTGTTAAATGCGAGCTTAAGAAGCCATTTCAGGGGTCTTATAAAAAGGCGGCATATTATTAAAAGTATAACAATGCCGATTAAATAGGCAAAAATAGAAGCAATATCAAATAACATAAAAAACACATCCTTAATTCATTAATAGTTGTCCTATTATATGGATATTAAAGGATGTGTTTTTATATTACCCAAATTACAAAAGGCTTGCGATATATTTCTTTACCATAAGACACGGATGATAAGATTTTTTAGCATGTCTCAGGCCTGAAAGTCCCATGTCTTCTTCGCGGTTGACATATTTTAAAGAACTCCATTCGTGCATTAAAAATTGCTGGTTGATAAGCGGAAAGCTTCCTTGGAAATTTGTGTCAGCGTGTTCAAGATGGATGACAGCAATTGAGCTTTTTGCGTTCAGTATCTCGCCAAAGGAGAATGCAACAAGTTGGTTGTCAACGGTTATTCCGCCGCCCGTAACTCCTAAAGTAGAAAGGTTTTTCAGCACTTCTGAAACAGCCTCACGCTGTTCGGAAATATTGGGAATGGAATCTGCCTTGCTACTGCACCATCTGTCAAACATATCGTAGCACGCATTCACAAGGTTGCCTTCTATTTTGTGGTACCGATAAGAGTACTGAGAGAGGAAGCGGTTTATGTGATTGCGTTTACCGTGATACATACTTCCCGAAAGATTAATGAGATCGTCTGTTTTGTATACATAGTCAAAGGACGCACGGTCCTCGGTTATTATAAAGGTGTCGGGAAATGCTTTGTGTAAAGCATCAATCTCTTCCTCTTTATAAAGCCTGATTAAAAGCGGTTGATTTGTTTGCTTGAAATAATCAGATAGTTCAAGGATAACTGGCTTTATGTCACCGTTTCCAATTGGAAAGTTTACTGTTTCGGCACTGCCGGAGTGCTGAGAGAAGATGCAAAGCATACCTTCTATAATCGCATAGCGGATACTATAGCTTTTTTTCCACATAAACATATTTGTAAATGTATACTCAGAGTTCATTCCGCCATACTGACTGAAATAACCGTCAAAAAGCGGTTTATCCTCTAATGTTATAGTTTTTATTTCAAAACTCATATCTTGCGGTCCTTTCAAATTTAAGATGCTTTTATGCTGTTAAAGTGAAATTTCATTTATATTTGTAAAAATATTTTTCGCTGCTTTTACGATGTGATTGTGGCAGGTAAAAAACATAATTTGCGATGTCGACTTTGAATTTTCAAGATATTCCTTTAAAAAACTGAGGGCGTTTTTGCACGATTCATCGTCGTACTGCGTGAGAATATCATCAAAGAACAAAGGCAAAGGCTCGCCATCGGCGGTAACGATATCTGCAATTGCAAGTCTCAGTGCCAGATACACACGGTCAATTGCACCACCGCTCAGATACCTCCATTCGTGATATGCATCTCCGCTTTTGGTTCGTGTTTCAAGGTTCAAATCACGAGGCACAAGAACATCGCTGTAACGTCCGCCTGAAAGTTTTGAAAGATATTCCCCGACTTTTTTACTCATCTCAGAGCCAAACCCTTTGCTTGTGTCAAGGATAGCTTCATCCATAATTTCACGGGCAATGGTTATTTCTTTAAGACGCTGTGTGAGCGATGAGACTCTGGATTCAGCTGCTGAAATCTCTTGCTCAAGTGCTGAAAGACTTTTTGCAGGGTGGCTGAGAAGCTTCATCTTTTCATTGAGAAGCGTACGCTTTTGGCGAAGTGATTCTTCAAGCTCTGATGCGGAGACTGTCGTGCTTGGCGCGGAAGTTGATGCCTTGCCCGCAAGCTCGGACAGATGTCTTATTTGATTTGAGACAGCTTCTTCTGACGTGTCGGTTATATTTGCCACAGCACAAAGCGAGTCAACCTCTGCTGTGATTGATTCAAGAGAAGAAAGACTTTCGCTAAGCTCAACATAAAGTATTTTTGCTGCTGAAAAGGTCTCGACTGGTTTTATGGTTTTTGCAAGAGCGATAAAGCCTTCCTTTTGAAGCTCCAGCTTTTCCGATATGGCTTTTATTTTTTCTGTTTGCGCTGCAATAGAGCCTTGCCTGAGCTGTGATAAATCACTACAATTATTTGCAGCAAGACGGACAGAAAGCTCCGCCTCTGTATCAGTCAGCAAAGAATTAAGATAATCATTTAACTCATCCGGATTTTTATCGGACAAAGATTCGTCATATACGGAAAGCTTAGAGATTTCTTCCTTTAAATCCCGTTTCGTAAGCTGAACATTTACGTTTGAAGCCACTGACTTTTTTACTCTGAAAAGCATTACAAGAAAGGTTATTATGCCAAGCCCCAGAGGGAAAATCCAGGCAAAGGGAAGGGTTTTTACACCGAAAAACAGCAAAACAGAAACAGCAATAAAAATTGCAAAGGCTATGGTTGCTGAAAAAACAGAGCTTTTTATTGCCAATCGCATTTTTTCCTGAAAGACATTGAAAAGCGGAGTAATTTTTCTTTGCAGGTTACCCAAATCTTCGCGAAGGTCGCAGGCTTTTTTATTTAATGATTCAATATTATTATATTCCTCACTTGAAATTGAAACATCTGCTTGCATTGTTGTTATTTCCTGAATTCTGATAAGACTGTCTTCAATTTCCTCGTTCAAAAATTTTGCTTTGTTTATATATTCACGAAGAGTATTCGCGGGAAGTGCATAATCCGCCAGCTGCTTTTTCACAGAATTGAGTAAATTGAGTTTGTTGCGGAGTGCATAATAAAGCTTAAGCTCTTTTTCAGCTTGGACAGCTTTTTCAGTATTGTTGATATCGCTAAGCTGTTTTTCAAGACTCTGAATTTCACGTTCAAGTGCTACGATTTCAGCCTGAATTGATTTTTGACTTTCTTCAAGCTGTATGAGCTGTTGTTTTTCAATTTTAAGATTATCAAGCTTATTTTCCTCTTCTACCAAAAGACCTTTCTTCCGCATTTTGGAAACAAGCTCTTCTGCAGCATCAGAAAGCCTTTTCAGAATTTGTTCGTGCGAAACTTCTTCATCTCCTGAGACAACGAGGTTTGAAATCCTCATTGCCAGGGCATCAGCTGTGCCATCGGAAGAAAAACCACCAAAGGAGCCAATGAAAACACTTTTTTCAAATTCGTCAAGCGTCATTTTAAAAAAGTATTCGCCGGCTTCATTTTTATTTCTTATATCAAGGTCCTCGCCCGTAGTTTTACAGTAAATGGTTGTTTTGTCACTAGCATCTGATTTTAAAAATTCTTTTTGAATACGGTATTCCATACCGCCCTCTTCAAACTCAACAGCACCCATCATAGGAGCACCGTTCCAGGGACGGTATTTTTTGCGTAAAGATTTTAAAACATCAGCAGATTTTTCAGATTTACTGCTGCTGCTGTAAAACATCATTTTTACAAATGCCATAAGAGTAGTTTTGCCATCCTCGTTGCCGCCATAAATCAGGTTAAATCCACTTTGGATGTCATACAGGCAAGAGGAAAACTTACCAAAATCGCCAATGTCAATCTTTTTAATTATCATTCTGACACACCCCTTTGCTAAATGAACGGAGTCCGACTTTAAGTGCGTTTTTGTAGGTCTGTTGCTCCCCAAAAGACGCTGCTTCTATTCTTTCAAGCATCTTACGTACGAAAATCCCTCTCAGAGAGGTTTCTGATGTGTAAAGAGACAGATTGGTTATATCAACCTCAGTTTCATCGGTCACTTCGGCATAATAAAGATTTTCGTTAAGAAGTGCAGAGAGCTGAGATATGATTATTGCCGAGTCTATGGGAACACTCCCCGTAAGTACTATGCGATAAAGGTTTTCTGCGTAAGAATCTTTAAAATCGGCTTTTAATTTCCCAAGTATCAGGTCAGAGATTTCAAAGGAATTTTTACACCCTGAGATATCGATTTTTTGAAGTATATATTGTCTTGATGACATCTCTTTATATTCAAACTTGCAGGTGTCTTTTGAGACCATCCCGATATAAACACCGCGACTGCCGGGTTCGTCAAAACCCATTCCGTCAGGACAGCCGCTGTAAGCAAAACTGGTGGTGCCGAGCTTTTGGATATCAGAGCGTTTGTGGATATGCCCAAGGGCAAGATAATCAAAGCCACTTTGTTTAATATATGAAGTTGTAATTGGGTTGTAAACACTTTCTGAAGTTTCCGACACGACCTCTCCGTGAAGAACGCCAAGGCGGATAAATTCTGTATCCTCTGAAATGTTTTGCATCAGAGCAGAGTTTTCAAACCGATTGGTAAATGCAGCACCATAAAGCCTGACGCTTTTTTCGGGAAAGTCTATATATTCCTGCCCACTTTGGAAAACAACAACGTTTTCAGGAAACTTATGTTTGAGGTAAACCGACCCCAAAGACGCACAGTCGTGATTTCCAGGGGCAATTGCGACGATAGTTTTTGGAATTTGAGCAAGCATTGAGATAATCCGCTCAGCATCATCATCCGGGACAAAAGGCGAATCAAATAAATCCCCTGCGATAAGGAGAAAATCCACAGATTCAGTTTCACAAAGGCGTATTATTCTGAAAAAGGTATTTTCAATTTCTGCCTTGCCGCCTTTTACACCCGTTCTTCCTGAACCTAAATGAAGGTCAGCGGTGTGAAGAATTTTAACTTCGTTCATGATCGGTTTCCTTTCGTTTAAGTATTAAACTCATAATTATTGTACCACAAAGTAAAGGAAAAAACAAGCGATTTTGGCAAAGTGCAGGATGTAACCAAATTGTCGTGGATGAATATAATGAAATTAAAAGGCGGGTGATTGAATGCAAAGACGTGGAAAATGCTGCAGATGCAAGCGAAACTGCACGCCGGGGTATTTCTTTATAGCGATAGGAGTGGGGTTGTTTCTGGCGTATTCCATCCCGCGATATCTTTTAATCACTCTGCTGGGGTTAGGGTTTATCGGAATGGGTGTATGCATGATAGTAAGAAAGTGAATGAAAGGAGTGTGTTAGTGTGAAAATAGTAGTTGTAAAGGCACCGAGATTTTTAAGAGGTATCCTGAAAAGTATTTTTAAAATAAAAGATTGAGAGAAATAAAAAGACACCGAAGAGACTACATAACAAAACAAGAAAAAAAGCCATAAGTGTTCTCACACTTGTGGCTTTTTGGTATACGGTTTTAAGTTAGTCGATTTTGTGTTATTAAACAGCTCTCTGAACTTTTCCGGATCTTAAGCATCTTGAACAAACGTAAACTCTTTTGGGAGTTCCGTCAACGATTGCTCTAACCCTTCTGATATTAGGCTTCCAAGTTCTGTTTGAACGACGGTGTGAATGAGAAACCTTAATTCCGAACTTCAATTCCTTACCGCAAGCTTCGCACTTAGCCATTATATATGCACCTCCTAAATTACAATCAAAATAAATCAATTTAATTCAACTCAAATCATTATAGCAGAATAGTTTTGCTTTTGCAAGCATTTTTTTATAAAAAATTAAAAAAAGTAAAAAATTTAAAAAAAAGCTTGCAATAATCTTATGTTTATGTTACAATAATTTGCGGTAAATATATGCCGGTGTGGTGGAATTGGCAGACGCGCTGGACTCAAAATCCTGTGGTAGCAATACCGTATCGGTTCGACCCCGATCACCGGCACCACGTCGCAGCAAACTGTGCTGCAATCAGAATCCTACTCAACAGAGTAGGATTTTTTATATGCATAATATTAATTTTACTTGAAAACTCAAAAAAAAGGGTGCTATAATGAGTTTATATAATAAGGAGGATAGAGTAATGGGTATAATAAATGATGATTTTATGCTGTATAATAAAACAGCCAAAAAGTTGTTTTTTCATTATGCAAAGGATATGCCTATAATAGATTACCACTGCCATCTTGTTCCTGAGATGATTGCAAGCGATTATAAGTTCAAGGATACATATGATTTGTTCCTTGGCGGCGATCACTATAAATGGCGTCAGATGCGTAGCTTTGGTGTAGAGGAGGAATATATAACCGGAAACGCGGACCAGTATGAAAAATGGGCTCGCTTTGCTGAGGTTATGCCTTATCTTATCGGCAATCCCTTGTATCACTGGACAGCTCTTGAATTAAAGAGATATTTTGACATTGACGAGCCACTTAATGAAAAATCAGCAAAAAAGATATGGGATATATGCAATGAAAAGCTTAAATGTGACAGCTTTTCGGCAAAGTCACTTATCACTAAGTCAAATGTTGAGGTTATTTGCACAACTGATGACCCTGCTGATGACCTTAAGTTTCATAAACAGTTGAAAGCTGACGGATTCAAGACAAAGGTTTTGCCTACATTCCGTCCTGATAAAGCAGTAAATATTGATAAAGTCTGGTTTATGGATTACATTGATTCCAATGGCATATCAAGCTATGATGACTTAATCCTCTGGATAAAGAAAAGAATTGCATATTTCAACGAAAATGGATGTCGCCTCTCTGACCACGCTTTTGATACCGTTCCGTTTGCACTGGGGGATGCCAAAGCGGTGTTTGAAAAGAAAGTAAACGGCGGAGAACTTACGGAGCGCGAAGTTGAAATTTTCAAAACAGCAGTTATTTTTGAGTGTGCAGCAGAATATGCACGTCTTGGGTGGACAATGCAGCTTCATATGGGGGCACTCAGAAACAACAACAGCAAAATGCTCGAAAAATTGGGTGCTGACACGGGCTTTGACAGCATAAACGATGGCTGTATAGCAGAAAAGCTTTCAGCGATTTTGGATCATCTTGAGATGAAAGATGCACTGCCAAAGACTATTCTTTATACCCTTAATCCAAAAGATAATTACGTGATTGGAACAATGCTTGGTAATTTCCAGAAGGGCCCCGTAAAGAGTAAAATTCAGTTTGGCTCAGGCTGGTGGTTTAATGATAATCGCGACGGTATGGAAGCTCAGCTTGCCGCACTTGCAAATTTGGGAATTCTGGGTAAGTTTGTAGGTATGCTGACTGATTCGCGAAGCTTTGTTTCGTACCCAAGGCATGAATATTTCAGAAGAATTTTGTGTAATCTTATCGGTTCCTGGGTTGAAAAAGGGGAATATCCGAATGACCCTGAGTATTTAGGAAAAATTATAGAAGGTATCTGCTATAAAAACGCAAAGGAATATTTTGAGTTTTAACAGTTATCTGGCAAAAAGGACACCTTAAGGTATCCTTTTGATTTGTATAACGAAAACCACGCGTGAGCCTGCGTGGTTCAAAAGAGGTTTGCCGATGAACAGATAA
>JAZNMD010000081.1:0-3233 GCA_045579385.1 Clostridia bacterium | reverse complement strand
AGCCAGTAGAGGGTAGGGCTATGCCCGAAACTGAAATACCCCCCCGTTATATGGGGGGATATTTATTAATTACTGTCCTTAAGAGAACACACCTTAGTCGGTGCTTTTTTAAACTAAATAAACATCATATACGATGGGATATTTATTAAAAGCTTTTGTGCTTTTTAAGAGCGACAAGCAAAAGATAGCCTAAAACTCCACACGAAAGCACTTCCCCGGCACCCACCGTTGCCATAAACCACAGCGCCGAGCCCTGAAATCCATAAGCAAATTTAAGCACAAACGGGACAATAACAGTGTTTGAAACAATCGGCGGCAAAAGTGCGAGAACTCCCTTATCCCTGAACTTCCGTGTAAAAACTGCCCCGATAAGCGTTGCAATGCTTCCGCATACGACATCAATTATTATACATCCCGTCAAAGCGTTTGCCAGAAGACACCCCAGAGACAGTCCCCAGACCGCCGCAGGCATAAATATCGGCAAAATGCAAAGCACCTCGGACAGCCTGAGCTGCACCACCCCGCTTGAAAGACCCATCGCACTTGACACAAATGTCAAAACTACATAGGCTGCCGCTATGGCCGCCCCTTGCGCCAAAAAATTAATCTTTGTGTTTTGATTTTTCATTTTTATTCTCCTTAGTTTTGTTTTGAGTGAGGATGGTTTCGAACTCACTTTTTGATTAATATATTTGAAAAGAGTGTCAGCCTTTTTCGTTTTGTATACGGTATGAAATTTTAAGCAAAAGTCCCGTCGGCAAAAACCGCTGGAAGAATACCCCCAGCCTTACCACAACTCCCGGCACGATAAGACGTTTTTCCTTAAACATCTTTTTTATTCCATACTGTGCAACATCAAAAGACTCAAGCGCCTTTAAACTAAAGCTTACACCTGCTCTGTTATTGAATTCAGTATCCACCGGTCCGGGGCAAAGCGTACCTATGTAAACAGCGCTCCCTCTTTGCCGAAGCTCCTCTGAGATTGCAAGTGAAAGCCTCTCTACATAAGCTTTGGTCGCATAATAGGTCGCCATCAATGGTCCTGGCAAAAATGCTGCCGCAGAAGCGACGTTCAGGATATACCCCGAATTTCTCTTCTCAAAATCCGGCAGAAACAGCTTGGTTAAAGTATGCACCGCTTTTACATTTACATCAAGCATCTCAAGATCATCCGAAAGGTCAATATTCAAAAACTCTCCAAATGCACCAAAGCCTGCATTGTTTATCAGAATATCAATATTTTTGTCCTTAACTCTTTCATAAAGCTCTGTGCAGCTGGTCTCGTTTCCCAAATCAAGAGCTATTACCTCGGGTGCCCCGTCAAGCTCCTCTTTAAGCTTTAAAAGAAGCTCTTCTCTTCTTGCGACAAGGTAAAGCTGCACTCCCATTTTGTGAAGCACCCTTGCCATATCACGCCCGATGCCCGAGCTTGCCCCTGTGATTAACGCAATTCTTGCTTTTTGTTCATTTTTTATCATTTTACACCTTTATAATCCCGTCAATATCCTTGCGGAATGCTTTTTCAATCTCTTTAGCCTCTTGGCGTGTTTTGCCGCACAGCAGACAGTAAAGCTTGATTTTTGGCTCTGTTCCCGACGGACGCACGATAAAGTTGTTGTTGTCCTCAAGCTCCAGATAAATAACATCCGAAACAGGAAGCAAGATATCCTCGCACTCGCCCGTTGCAAGAACCTTTCTTTTTGATGCTTTGTAATCCCTTACAGCAAGTACCTTTTTGCCGCCAAAGCTTGCGGGTGGATTTTCCCTCAGCTTTGCCATAATGGCTTTCATTTTGTCAGCACCCTCAGCACCCTCAAAGTTAGCTGAAACCACAAACTCGTTATAAAATCCGTATTTTTTATAAACCGCCTCTAACTGGTCATAAAGGCTGAGGCCTTTTTCACGGTAGAAAAGCGCCATTTCGGCAATAAGCAGACTTGCAACAACAGCATCCTTGTCACGTGCATAGGTACCTGCAAGGTATCCGTAACTCTCCTCAAACCCAAAGAGATATGTTCCGATGCCCGTCTCCTCTGCTTCTTTTATCTTTTCGCCGATGAACTTAAATCCTGTCAGGACTTCCTTCATTTCAACACCGTAGCTTTCGCATATGGTCTTTATTATATTGGTTGTAACAATGGTTTTTACCACAAAGCCATCCTTGGGAAGTTCGCCCTTAAGCTTTTTCATTTCCAGTATATATTCGGTAAGAAGCAGACCTGTCTGGTTGCCCGAAAGACTTATATACTCCCCGTTGTCGCTCTTTATCATAATTCCGCAGCGGTCAGCATCAGGGTCGGTGCCTATAATGAGATCGGCACCCTTCTTTTTGGCAAGCTCAAGTGCAAGAGCAAAGCTTTCCTTATATTCGGGGTTAGGGAATTCAACCGTCGGGAAGTATCCGTCAGGTTTTTCCTGCTCCTTAACAACCTGCACATTTTCAAACCCCACACGCTTAAACGCTTTAAGCACAGGCTCAAGCCCCGAACCGTGAAAAGGTGTGTATACAAAGCTCATATCCTTGCCTTTTTGGCGGATAAGGTCGGCGTTCATACACTGCTTTTCCACCTCGTCAAGATATCTTTCCTCAACGTCCTCGCCCATAATTTCTATCAAACCGCTTTTTACCCCATCTTCAAACGAAACAAGCTTTGCTCCGCCAAACACGGGCAGCTTTTCAATTTCCGCAAGCACGATATCGGCAAGCTCAGGTGCCAGCTGTGCACCGTCACTGCCATAAACCTTGTAACCGTTGTATTTTGCAGGATTGTGACTTGCTGTTACAACAATTCCTGCGTCTGCCTTTTTAAATCTTATCGAAAACGAAAGTTCGGGCACAGGCTTAAGCTCAGCAAAAATAAATGCTTTTATTCCGTTTGCGGCAAGCACCTGAGCGGCAGTTTTTGCAAATTCATCCGATTTGATACGACTGTCATAGGCGATTGTAACTGATAAATCATTTTTTTCGGGATTGGTTTTAAGCATCTGGTTTGCAAGACCCTGGGTTGCACGTGCTACAACGTAGGTGTTCATGCGATTAAGTCCAACGCCAATCACACCTCTCAGACCTGCTGTACCAAATTCCAAGGATCTGTAAAATCTGTCCTTGATTTCGTTTTCGTCTTCCTTTATGGCAAGAAGCTCCGCTTTTTCGTCCTCGTTAACATTTTCAAGCCAAAACTTGTACTCATCCATATAATTCATAAACGCCCGTCCTTTCAATTTTGTCTTAA
>JAZNMD010000080.1:0-4353 GCA_045579385.1 Clostridia bacterium | reverse complement strand
AAAATCCCCCCTTTCATTTCTTTCAGGTATGCTTGGTTCAAACTCACAAAAAAGTGCTGATAACTCTTCCAAAGCAAAATCTTCTGACAAGAAAGATATCGAAAAGAAAGACAAAAAACGCAAGTTTCTTAATATGTATGGAACCAACCTTACTCAAAAGGCAAAGGATGGCGGCATAGATAATATAATCGGCAGAGAAACTGAAATGGCAAGAGTAACCCAGATTTTAAATCGCCGGACAAAAAACAATCCTGTACTTTTAGGTGAACCCGGTGTGGGTAAAACCGCAATAGCCGAAGGTCTTGCTCTAAAAATAGTGAAAGGCGATGTTCCCGCAAAATTTATTGACAAAGAAATCTATCTTTTGGATATGTCGGCAATGGTTGCAGGCACGCAATTCCGCGGTCAGTTTGAATCCAGACTTAAAAGTCTGATAAGTGAGGTTAAAGCACTTGGCAACATCATCCTTGTCATTGACGAGGTGCATATTCTTACCAAAGCAGGCGACGCCGAAGGTGCGATGAACGCAGGTAATATTTTAAAACCTGCTCTCTCCCGTGGGGAAATACAAATTATCGGTGCTACCACACTTGAAGAATATCGTAAGTATATCGAAAAGGACAGTGCACTTGAAAGACGTTTCCAGCCCGTGCTTGTTGAAGAGCCTTCTGTGGAAGAAACAATTGAAATTTTGCAGGGAATAAAGCCTCATTACGAGGGATATCATCACGTTAAAATAACAGATGATATTATCCGCTGTGCAGCAATACTTTCAAAGAGATATATAACCGAAAGATTCTTACCTGACAAAGCAATTGACGTAATTGACGAAGCAGCATCCAAGGCAAACCTTGGAAACACCGTGCTGGTTGAAATCGCCAAGCTTGAATCTGAACTTAAAGATGTAACCCAAGAAATGGAGACTCTTGAAGCAGAAAACGCAGCTGCTGAAAATGTACCTGCTAAGAATTATGAACAGCTTGCTGAGCTTAAAAGTCGTGAATGTAAGATTCACGAAAGCCTTGCAAATCTTAAAAAGGAGTCGAGTCTTATTACCCTCACTCCCGACGATTTAGCTGCTGTAATTGAGCAATGGACAAAAATTCCCGTTAAGGGTATAACCGAGTTTGAGACAAACAATCTTGTTAATCTTGAAGAAAAACTTCAGAAAAAACTTATCGGTCAAAGCGAAGCAGTTTCAGCGGTAAGCCGTGGCATACGCCGCAAGCGTGCAGGGCTCAGTATTAAACGTCGCCCCGCATCATTCATCTTTGTCGGGCCAACAGGTGTCGGCAAGACCGAGCTTGTAAAGCAGATTGCAATTGAAGTGTTTTCCACTGAGGATGCCCTTATCCGTCTTGATATGTCGGAATTTATGGAAAAGCACTCTGCTGCAAAGCTTATTGGCTCGCCACCAGGGTATGTCGGCTATGATGATGCAGGTCAGCTTACCGAAAAGGTGCGTCGTCATCCATATTCAGTTATATTGTTTGACGAGATTGAAAAGGCTCATCCCGACGTTTTCAATATGCTTCTTCAGGTGCTTGACGACGGACGTATAAGCGACAGTCATGGCAAAACTGTTTCATTTGAAGATACCATAATTATCATGACTTCAAATGCAGGCAGCACTGATTCGGCAAATATTGCAGGTTTTGGTTCTGACCAGAATTCATCAAACGAAGCAAAAGCCCAGAAGGCTCTTAAACAGATTTTCAAACCTGAATTTTTAAACAGAGTTGACGAAGTCGTTGTATTTAACCAGCTGAGTAAAGATGATTTGCTGAAGATAGCAGAGTTGATGCTCACTGAACTTGCAAACGGCATCTCGGAAAAAGGTATTTCCATGGAAGTCACCAAAGACGCAAAGCTTTTGATTGCCGACAAGGGCGGAAGCAATCTGTATGGGGCAAGACCTATGCGAAGATATATAGAGCGCCACATTGAAGATAAATTGGCTCAGCTTTATATAACAAACGAGCTTACCGATGGCAGCAAAGTACTGGTTGACGCAAAAAATGATAAAATTGAAGTAACTGTAAAAAAATAATTTTTTCATTATAAAAATCCCCCGTGAGCATATGTTCACGGGGGATTTTTGTTAAATCACAAGCGAATTGCCACCATAAAGAGAGTCTTATGGAATAAAGAATTAGTGTTGTTGCTTTTTTTGTAAATTCGGCTTAAAATATTGACTTTTTAGTAAAATCGTGCAATAATTACCCTATATTTGTATTTTTGTTGCAGAACACCTTGTAATTTGATTGTTTTGCAGCAAACCAAAAGCACACTTATCACACTATATTCCGCAGATAAGTGTCAAAAACACTTAATGCCGAAGCGGAGCGGCGAAAGGAGATTTTTATGAAAAAGTCAACCATCATCAAGCTGATTGTTGTAGCTTTGTCTATCGTAGCGGTTGTGCTTAGTGCAACTTTGGTACGCACAAATGTACCCGCTATTGATTGTGCAGACTGCGGCGGTGCCGGTCTTTTAGACGAAATGGCATGTGAAACCTGTGAAGGCAGCGGCAAGGTTCCGGTAAGCAATTACTATGCAACCTTTGTGTCACTTCTGCCACCTATTCTTGCCATAGTTCTTGCACTTATCACTAAGGAAGTTTATTCCTCACTGTTTATAGGCATTGCTCTTGCTGGTTTGTTTGCAGCAAACTTTAACCCTGTAACTGCTCTTGATAATGTTCTGAATCAAGGTTTAATACCTGCAGTTTCAGGTACAGCAGGCATATTTATTTTCCTTGTTGTTTTGGGAATACTTGTTGCACTCATAAACAAAGCAGGCGGAAGTGCCGCTTTTGGTGCGTGGGCTGAGAAAAACATCAAAAGCCGTACAGGTGCTATGATTGCAACCTTTGTGCTTGGTGTTCTGATATTTATCGACGACTACTTCAACTGTCTTACAGTTGGCTCAGTTATGCGTCCTGTGTGCGACAGACACAAGATTTCAAGAGCTAAGCTTTCATATTTAATTGATGCTACCGCTGCTCCTATTTGTATGATTGCTCCTATTTCATCCTGGGCAGCAGCTGTTTCAAGCTACGCTCCCGAAGGTCAGGGAATTTCACTCTTTATTCAGGCTATCCCTTACAACTTCTACTCACTTCTTACACTTGTATTCATTCTGGTTCTGTGCTTCAAGAAAATGGATTTTGGTCCGATGAAGTTACACGAAATGAACGCGATTACAAAAGGCGACCTTTATACCACAGGCGAGCGTGTTGACGCCGATGCTGCTGATGAAGTGGTTTCATCAAAAGGCAAGGTAATTGACCTGATTCTTCCAATTCTTGTTTTGATAGTAACATGTGTCCTTGCTCTTATCTATGTTGGCGGATTTTTCGCAGGTAAAGACTTTGTAAATGCTTTTGCTGATACTGACGCAACAGTAGGTCTTCCCTGGGGTGCTATTATCACACTTATTATCACTATAGTTTACTTCCTCCTCCGCAAGCTTGTTTCCTTTAAGGAAGCTATGGAGTGTGTGCCAAAGGGTTTTGTAGCTATGGTTCCTGCAATACTTATTCTCACCTTTGCTACTGCTCTTAAGAATGCAAATGGTCTTTTGGGCTATGAGGTTTATGTAAAGAATATGCTTTCTTCAAATGCAGAAGCACTTGCGAACCTGCTCCCCGCAGTTATATTCGTTGTTGCTTGTATTCTTTCATTTGCAACAGGTACATCATGGGGAACATTTGGTATTCTTATCCCAATCGTTACAGTTATCTTCGAGCCGGGCAACCCGCTGCTTATAATCGGTATGTCCGCTTGTCTTGCAGGTGCTGTTTGCGGTGACCACTGTTCACCAATCTCTGATACCACAATTATGTCATCAGCCGGTGCTCAGTGCAACCACTTAAATCACGTGTCAACTCAGATTCCGTATGCTGTTACCGTTGCAGCTGTATCGTTTGTATCATACATCATTACAGGCTTTATTCAGGACTGGAAGATAGCACTTCCGATAGCTTGTGTACTTATGATTGCCACAATGTTTATTGTTGATGCTTTCACAAAGAAAGAAAAAATCGCAGAATAGTTAACTTTAAACTTTAAATCGGGGCTGTTTAAAAACTACGTTTTTAAACAGCCCCTTTTATTAGGGGATAGGTAAAATTGATTCAGAACACACAAACCGAGCCAAAAGTAAGACTTTTGGAAACCCGAAGGTGTACTTGTGTACACCGAGAGGCGAGGTTTGTGCGTAGCAAAAAGACTATAAAAGCAGAAAAATCGCATTACTATGCGATTTTTCAACATTATTTATAACAGTTTTTAATACCGTTTCACAAGGTATAATCTTTGATTTTTTCCGTCTTTTTGCGGTCGGGACAAT
>JAZNMD010000079.1:0-2872 GCA_045579385.1 Clostridia bacterium | reverse complement strand
TGTAAGAGTCTTCCCTATTATCGCATTTGTCACAAGCTTTACATCAAGTGCTTTAAGAGCCTCGATTTCACGTTTTACAATATCCTTTGGAAGTCTGAATTCTGGAATTCCATAAACAAGCACACCGCCTGCAATATGCAGTGCCTCAAAAATTGTTACGTCGTATCCAAGCTTTGCAAGATCTCCTGCACAAGCAAGCCCTGCAGGGCCTGAGCCTACAACCGCAACCTTTTTTACTCCCTCTCGAATATGTTTTACGGGTAATTCCGCACAGTTTTTCATATGAAAATCAGCAACAAAACGTTCAAGTCTGCCGATGGCTACCGGCTCGCCTTTAATTCCACGAACACACTTCGCCTCGCACTGAGTTTCTTGCGGACAAACTCTGCCGCATACAGCGGGAAGGGAGCTTGACTTATATATAACCTCATAAGCTCCTTCAAAGTCCTCGTTTGCAACCTTGGAAATAAACAAAGGAATGTCAATCCCCACCGGACAACCTTGCACGCAAGGCTTGTGCTTGCAATTTAAACATCTTTTTGCCTCATCAACCGCTTGCTCTTTTGTATAGCCAAGTGCAACCTCATTAAAATTTTTATTTCTTTCTTCTGCCTTCTGTACGGGCATTTCATTTTTTTTGAGCGACATATTAGCCATTTTATTTGCCCTCCTTAAGCTGAAGTGGGTTAAACAGATTGCAGCTTTCCTCGTAGCGATGTCGTTCAAAATCACGATAAATTCCATTACGTCTTATCGCCTCATCAAAGTCCACCAGATGTCCGTCAAAATCAGGTCCGTCCACGCAGGCAAACTTCATTTCTCCGCCCACGGTCAATCGACAGCCTCCACACATACCCGTTCCATCAATCATAACAGGATTCATGCTTACTATCGTCTTTATTCCAAGCTCCCTTGTGAGAGCCGACACAAATTTCATCATCACAAGCGGTCCTATGGCTATAACCTCATCATACGCTTCGCCGCTTTCCGCCAACTTTTTAAGTGCGTCAGTAACCAATCCTCTTTCGCCATAAGAGCCATCATCTGTCATTACAAAAAGCTTATTGGAAACAGATTCAAACTCCTTTTCCAAAATAACCAAGTCTTTGTTTCTGAAACCAATGATTGAATGAACCTCCGCTCCGTTTTCTTTAAGAGCCTTTGCTGTGGGATAAGCAATGGCACAGCCAACACCGCCACCAATAACAGCAACCTTTTTAAACCCCTCAACCTCTGATGGTCTTCCTAAAGGTCCTGCAAAATCACAGATGAAATCATCCTTTTCAAGGGCGTTCAGTTTTTTTGTGGTTGCCCCCACAATTTGAAAAATTATAGTCACAGTGCCATTTTCACGGTCATAGTCCGCAACTGTAAGCGGAATACGCTCGCCCTCTTCGTCTACACGAAGAATGATAAACTGTCCTGCCTTTGCCTTTTTTGCAATCAACGGTGCCTCAACCACCATTTTTGTAACAGTGGGGTTAAGAACCGTCTTTTCTATAATACGAAACATAATTTTGCCTCCAAACTAAAACCTAAATACAACCTTTCCGTCTTCAATAACAAGCTTTGCAGAAAACTCCTTACCCGTCTTTTTTGAAACAAAGCCCGTTATAAGTGGCGTCGAGCCTGTGCTTAGCATAGTGCTCATATCTTCAAGTGAAATTACCTTCCCGCAGATAACATTCCCTGAAGAGAATTTACATCCATCGTGATATCCGCTGCAACCATAGCCATAACGGGTTCTTACTACATCTTTGCCGCAATTCGGGCATTTGCCTGCAACATCGCCCACAAAACCGTCAAAGTTCTTGTCATTATCTTTGGAAATCTTAAAAATTTCAGAAATCTCATCTTTGACAAGCCTTACTGAATCCTCAACCGTAATTTCTCCTCGGAAAACTTTTTTAAGTGCAACACCCATCTGGGAAGTTTTGAACTTATCCATACTTATATTCATCCTGCTTAACGCTTCAATAAGATGCTCGCCAGCAGGCAGTATGGTGTAAGTGTCCTTCTTAAGCAAAATATATTCACTTTTTCGGGCGTTATCAATTATTCCTGTTCGGGTTGCCTCAGTTCCGAGCTCCAAACCTTCAAATATTGCACGATATTCCTCTTCGTCATCGTCCTGCTCGGTAGCTTGAGCCTTTTCATCCTTAAACGGATTTTTAAGATAATTATTGAGCGTCTCAATCGTGTAGTGCTTTGGCGGAGAGGTCTCCTTTTCTACAGGCTGAAACAGCGTGTTTACCTTGTCTCCTTTTTCAAGTGCAGGCAGAATTTTATCCTTTCTGCTGTAATCGTCATATGCTGTCCATCCGGGATTTACAATAACAGTTCCCTTTAACACAAAATCCTCAAATTCCCCTACAGAAACCGTGATTTCGGTTTTTTCAACTATACATTCCTCACTGCAAAAAACTGCGACAAACCTACGCATAATACTGCTGTAAACCTTCATCTCATTTTCTGTCAGCTTTGTTTTGTCAGGAATTTTATATGTAGGAGTAAGCGCTGAGTGCGATTCTATCTTGGAATCATCAAATATCTTTTTATCATCCTTAAACTCCACGGGATAGCCAAGTCCCTTGACTGACGCCAGAATTGTTTTTATCTTGCCCTTTTCAGCTGTCGCAAGGTATTCGGAATTTGTTCTTGGATAAGTAACAAACCCTTTTTCATAAAGTCCCTGAAGTATCTCCAGGCTCTCTGCCATTGACATTTTATATTTCTTACCCAGGAAATTTTGCAGCTTGGTAAGCGAATAAAGCTTACCCGCAGACATTTTGTCCTTCTTCTTTTTTTTGGCAGTTACAACAGCATCAAAGCTATTATACTTCTCGCATAATTCCTTTGCCTTTGAAAGCTC
>JAZNMD010000078.1:0-2795 GCA_045579385.1 Clostridia bacterium | reverse complement strand
ACAATGAAAGAATACAATTAAAAACAAAACTGACACCACAAGAAATGCGATGTCAGTATGTTGCTTAAATTTTAATATTATCTACCACAGGGGTATTTTTGTTGTGTCTGCACAAACTGGTGCAGTTCATTATACGGGGGGGATATTTATTTGCTAACGAAAATTTTATATTTTTAGGGAAACCATTTTTTACAAATAGCTTCTGATGTCTTTTGCAAGGCTTTCTTCCAGGTCAATAAGCTCTTTGGCAAAGGCTTTTGACTCGTTATTTGCCCCTGAATATTGGTTGAGATATTTGTTAAGTGATTTAACACCCATATCGCATCCGTCGGTCATCAGGTCTGCTATGGTTTTATCGGTTTTATCCATAGCCAGCATTACATTTGTTTTTATCCATGACATGCTTTTTGCCATAGGATTCGGCTCTTTGGTGTCTTCGTCATATTCATTCAGCATTTTGTGAATTTTACTTCCAAGCTGTTGGTGCTTGTCCTTGGACTCGTGCAAAATATTAAGAAGCTTGTCACTTTGTACCTTGTCAAGCACATCATCAATTGACGAAACACCCATTTTTACTCCTGCGTCACATTCTCTGAGCAGTTTAATTGTATCTTCTCCTACCATATTGTTCTCCTTTCTGTTTTTTGACAGGGAAAAATGATTTCTTTGTTTTTCCCTAAGTATATTGTATATTTTATCCCGAAAATAAAAAAATATATATAAATTTTAAAATATGGGAAATAATGAAAGTAAATTCTTTTTGGAGGATGAGACAGATGAAAAGTTATATTGCAATTGAAGGCATAGCGGCAAGGGAAATCCTGGATTCAAGAGGAAACCCTACGGTTGAGGTTGAGGTCTATGCAGAGGGAGACTTTGTAGGGAGAGCGGCGGTCCCGTCGGGAGCGTCTACGGGTGCTTTCGAAGCGGTAGAACTTAGGGATGGCGACAAGGCACGGTATATGGGACAAGGCGTTTTAAAGGCAGTAGAGAACGTAAACGGAGAAATTGCGGATGCACTTTTGGGACTTAACGTGCTTGACCAGGTCGATATTGACAAAACTCTTATTGAGCTTGATGGAACCAAAGACAAATCAAGACTGGGAGCGAATGCCTGCCTTGGAGTTTCAATAGCCTGTGCCAAGGCGGCGGCAAATGCATTGGGGCAAAGTCTCTACAATTATATAGGAGGGGTAAATGCAAAAGTTCTTCCTGTCCCAATGATGAATATAATAAATGGGGGCAAGCACGCAGATAACTCAGTTTCGTGTCAGGAGTTTATGATTATGCCCATAGGTGCAAAATCCTTTGCTGAGGCACTTCGTTGGTGCAGTGAAGTGTTTCATACACTCAAAAAGCTTCTTAAGGAAAAAGGTCTTTCAACTGCTGTTGGAGATGAAGGAGGATTTGCACCTGACCTTAAAGAAGACGAGGATGCGGTAAGGATAATTCTTGAAGCTGTAAATAGGGCAGGGTATCGTCCTTACGATGATTTCTGCATTGCCATTGACCCTGCAAGCACCGAAATGTTTGAAGCGGCAAAGGGAAAGGGCGAGGCAGGGAAGTATTACTTCTGGAAAACTGACAAAATGCTGACACGTGAAGAAATGGTTGATTTCTGGGCTGACTGGGTATCAAAATACCCGATAATATCCATTGAGGACGGTATGGCAGAGGAGGATTGGGAAGGCTGGGATATGCTTACCAAGCGTCTTGACGGAAAGGTACAGCTTGTCGGGGACGACCTGTTTGTTACAAATACCGAGCGTTTGAAAAAGGGAATCCAGCTTGGTGTGGCAAATTCCATTCTTATAAAGCTGAACCAGATAGGAACTCTGACCGAAACACTTGAAGCTATTGAAACTGCAAACCGTGCGGGCTATACAGCGGTTACTTCGCATCGGAGTGGCGAAACGGAGGATACCACCATTGCAGATATTGCTGTGGCAACAAATTCCGGGCAGATAAAGACGGGTGCACCCTCACGTACCGACAGAACAGCCAAGTACAACCGACTTTTAAGGATTGAAGAGGAGCTTGGGGCAACAAGCCGTTATTTAGGACGTGACGCCTGGTTTAATCTTGAATAAAGATGAATTTTGACGGCAGAGTTGGCTTTTTGTCATTCTGTCGTCTATTCTTTTTTTTAATATGTATTTAAAGGTTTTGTTTCGACATATAGTGCGGTCTTCTGCTTGTATAATGAAGAAAATTTACAAAAAATGGAAATTTACAAAGGAGAAAGTACTATGGAGGAGACAAAAACCTGTACATATCATGACAGGATAAAAAGCGTAGGAATAAAGCTCAGAGGAGGCTTTGCGGGCAGTGACATTGTTTCGATGATAGTAGGTTTTTTTCTTGCTATGGCAATGCCGCTTCCGGGGATGGCTCCGTTTGGACTTCCTTTTCTTGCTCAGGAGAGAAAGCTTTCACTTAGGACGGTGCTGATGTTTGCAGCAATAAGTCTTGGGAGCTTTATAGCTTGTGGCAGGCTTGGATGGGCAAAATACACAGTGGCGGGACTTATATATCTGGGAGTGCTTTTTGTGTTGAAAAAAGGAATAAGGCTGAGCGAAACAATGGCGGGCTTGGTGTCAGGAGTAAGCGTAGTTATAACAGGCTTTGCAACAATTCTACTGGAGGGATTTTCGGCGGCGGCACTTTTGCTTCTTTTGTGTGAGGTGGCAATTGTTACATCGGCTACATTTATGATGGGGAAAAGCATACAGACCTTGCTGAACAAGGAATTCTCGCCTGACAGTCTTGACAGCGAAACTAAGCTGAGCCTTCTG
>JAZNMD010000077.1:0-2664 GCA_045579385.1 Clostridia bacterium | reverse complement strand
ATTCCGTTGCAACGAGGTCCTGGAAAATTATTTTGTAAAATAATTTTCATAGCAGCAAATGTTATGCTGCTGTGAAATAGCCTAAGCAGGCTATTTCTACAAAGGACACTTGTTATATATTAAGTATAGCACATTTATAAGAAAAAAGTAAAGAGCGGATCAGAAATTTCCAATCCGCTCAGATTTTATTTTAGCAGCCGCAGCCGCAAGATGAATTGTTACCGCCACAGCAGCAGGAGATTAAAAGGATTAAAACAATTATCCAGAGACAGCTGTTGTTACCGAAGTCACCAAAACACATACAGGGCACCTCCTTTCGCAGAAAAATCAGGCTGCCTTAAGCTTAACAGCAGCCGGTGTCACGGGCCAAAGAAGCACAACCGTTGTTAGAACAGCCTGAATCTCCGCAACCGCAACAGCATACGATAATAAGAAGGATAATTATCCAGAGACAATTATTTCCTCCGCATCCACCGAAGCATCCCATGATTTTAGCACCTCCTGATGAATTTTTTTAAATTCTTTAACAGATTTTTCTTAAGTTCATTTGACTTTGTTTGATTTGTAAGTATATTGTATTATACGGAAAAAGGCGGAATGTGTGATTTGTCCGCCTAAAAAATTAAAAACATTGACTCGGAATAAAAAATCTGCTACAATTAAATATAGAGAATTTTCTTGCGGGAGCGGTTTAAAATGACGGACAAAGGCAAATTTATAGTATTTGAAGGGATAGATGGAAGCGGCAAATCTACTCAGATTGCTATGCTTTCAGAAAGACTTGAAAAAAGAGGCATAAGCTGCCTTAAAACATTGGAGCCTACCTATGGCATGGTGGGAAAGACCTTGCACGATATATTGTCGGGGAAGATTACCGCTGACCCAAAGGTTACCGCATCACTTTTTGTGGCAGACCGTCTTGACCATATTTTAAACGAAACCGATGGTGTGATAAAATCCCTGAATCAGGGAAAAACCGTGATATGCGACAGATATTATTTTTCTTCCTATGCATACCAAAGCGTTGAAGTGCCAAGGGAATGGGTTGTATCTGCAAATTCGCTTGCTGCCTGGGCTTTAAGACCGGATTGCACTATTTTTATTGATATATCAGCAGAAGAAGCGATGAACAGAATTTCAAAAAATCGTGAAAATACAGAACTTTATGAAACGAAAGAACGCCTGAATGCTGTTCGTGAAGGTTATTTTTCTGCATTTAAGCTTATGGAAAAAGAAGAAAAAATTGTTGTGGTTGACGGAAACAGAAGCATAGATGAAATTGCTGATGAGATAGAAAAATTTGTGATAGATGAAATTTTTGAAAAGCAGGCATAATTCTGCCTGAAAAACCTCAATAATCACCATAATGGATATCCGTAGAAAAACAATGAGCATTCATTGTTTTTCGCTCAAAGCAAGGCTTTGATAGTAAATTTGTGAAACAAATTTACACGAATTCCATTGCAACGAGGTCCTCGAAAATTATTTTTTAAAATAATTTTCACAGCAGCAAATGTTCTGCTGCTGCGAAATAGCCTAAAAAGACTATTTCGGCAAAGGACACTTGTTATAAAAATTCTTGACAAAGGGAATGTATCGTGGTAAAATATTTGAGTAGATGACAGATGCAAAAAGATGTTTTCTGGAAGAGTTTTATGATTTTCTGTGACTGACGGATAATGTGGATGAACCACAAGGGAGCAGAGAATTTTGTTTATGCCGACCGTCTGGGCAGTCCTGTGACTACGGGACTGTCCTTTTTGTTTTGATTATTTTAAGAGAGGGATGATTTGTATGAAAAAAGTCGGAATTATTATGGGCAGCGACAGCGATTTGCCAGTTGTTGAAAAAGCTATTGATACATTAAAAGCATTAGAAATACCTTATGAGGTTCATATTTATTCAGCACACAGAACCCCTCAGGAAGCAAAGGACTTTTCAATGAACGCAAGAAAAAATGGGTTTGGTGCGATTATTGCGGCAGCAGGCAAAGCGGCACATCTTGCCGGGGCAATTGCTGCAAACACAACAGTTCCTGTGATTGGAATTCCAATCAAATCATCTACCTTGGACGGACTTGATGCACTTCTTTCCACCGTTCAGATGCCGGCAGGAATCCCTGTTGCAACCGTGGCAATTGACGGGGCACAAAATGCAGCGCTTCTGGCAGCACAGATAATTTCTGTTTCGGATGAAGAAGTGGCGGCAAAACTTGATGAACAGAGAAAATCAGCCACCGAGACAGTGCTTGAAAAAAATAAGTTGACAGAAGAGAAATACAATATATAAATTTACCTGAAATGGAGGATATATATGGGCGGTTTTTTTGGAGCAGTAAGTAAGCATGACGCAATTGCGGACGTGTTTTTCGGAACAGACTATCATTCTCATCTTGGTACAAGCAGGGGCGGTATTGCTGCATATGATCCCGAAGAAGGCTTGCAGCGTGAGATTCACAGCATTGAAAACTCACCGTTCCGTACAAAGTTTGATGATGTATTCAGCGAGATGAAGGGCAGGTCAGCAATCGGCATAATATCAGATTATGACCCGCAACCTCTTTTGATAAAATCAAATATCGGGACATACGCAATCTGCACCATAGGAAAGATAAACAACACCGAGGAGCTTATAAAGCAATATCTTTCTTTCAGCGGAGGGCAT
>JAZNMD010000076.1:0-5792 GCA_045579385.1 Clostridia bacterium | reverse complement strand
AGAACGCACCGAGGTGCGTTCTACAGCTTTTATATATCCAAAAGGAAAAGAATAAAAACGTGCTCGAATGAAGCGTTTTGTCTCGTTTCGCCGGCACTTTTTTGACTTTATTAAAAAATTTTTGTATAATATATATAGAAGGTGGGGCAATGTCTGATACTTCAAATAAAATAAAAATTACTAAATAAAGGAGAGATTATATGAAAACAAAAAAAGATAAAAAAATTGACCTTCGCCTGACCGCAAAAGAAAAAGAATTAATCCAAGAGTAGGCAGAAAAATATCGTATGACGGTAAGTCAATATATCAGATTAGTTTGCGAACAGTGGAGGATTTGCGGATATGGGTTATTTCAATCAAGCACCGATATTGAAAAAGAATGGCGAAAAGAACAGGAGTGAAAAATGGGGTATGGCAATAAGAACAAATCATCTTGAATCAATAATATTTAATGGTCTGACAGGTAAAGAAGGAGCATAGTTGAAATTGATATTATTTCTGACAGGAAACGCAGACAACGGTAGTTTTGCCGTTCCTGAGGCAACAGTTATGAATCGTTGCGGAATGACGGAAACAACATATAAGAGCGCAAGAAAAGCATTAATTGAAAAAGGTTGGATAATACATAAACCAAGTGTAAACGGTCAGCAAGGCGAAATCATAGTGGATTATGATGCGATTTACAAAAGTGCCGAGGGGAATATTGAAGATACCCCCTCAACTGACATTGATTGTACCCATTTAAATTTTGATTGTACCTCAGCAGGGGTTATTGATAATACTTATAATAATAACAAGAAAATGATAAATTCTAACAATACAAATGGGAACATTATAAGCGAACCAAGAGAAAAGAAGGGTTTCACCGTTAAAGAAGGTGAATTCATATTCTAAGCAATACAGAAAAATCAAACAATCACGAGGGGTATTTTCAATATACCCCTCGGTAGAGAAAGGAGTAAATTTAATGATAGAATTATTAAGAAGACTAAACAAAGTGCCTGATTTGTTCTATTACCAACTCAACGGCAAATCGGCAACGGAAAACTATATTGAGTAGAAAGAACGGATTTATGAGGATTTAGCCAACACCGAAGAAGACGAAAACGATGACCCCGAATTCTATTTTACTTTTGAAAGTAGGGTGAAATGAAATGGCAAATCCAAAAGATAAACGCAAGAAATAGAAAAAGAAAAAAAGCACATTTGAGGCAGAGATTCTTGCGTTCATGCGAAAAAGCATGAAAACCGCACTTGATATGGCACTCGATGAAATATTCAAAGGGTGGAAATAACACAAACGGCAAACCAAGAGAGACAATCTCACGGTTTGCCGTATTTTTTCGTTTGTATTCCTTTTGGTACGTTTTACGGTAAAATCATTCTATCATTTGCGGTCGAGTCAAACCGTAATCCAAAACAAAAACCTCATTCAGACGGAGAGTGTGCCACGCAATTCCGCAAATGCGGAAACCGATTCGGGTTTTCCCGAAATACTACCCCCGTCTATCCGCTCAAGAAACCAACTGCTTTCCTTCACACTTTTGGTTCAATAAAAATCGGATGTATTCCGCTCAAAAAACACCGTTATTTGTTAAAGAAATACGGATACCCCTTTACTGAACGTCAGTCTCTTTTACATACTCCATGAGGTCGGCAGGCTGACAATCAAGAACATCGCATATTTTATCAAGAGCATCAATAGGTAAATGTTTTACTGTTCCCACGCAAATCGCTGATACGGTTGGCGGTCTGATGCCTGTTTTTTCCGCCAATTCCTTTTGTGTCATATTACATTCCGCAAGTCTGATTTTAACTTTAAACTTAATCATTGATAATCACTCCTTTGCTTTTGGATAGTATAACACGGATTTCGTATCATTTCAATACGCAAAACGAAAAAAAGTTTCGAATTTCGTAAAGAAATTACGAAAAACGTATTGACAAACTACGAATTTCGTAGTACAATAAGTACAGTTGATAAACAACAACACATCAAATAACATAACAAAGGAGATAACAACAATGTCAAGTAATGAGATTATCAGAAAAATCGAGGCACTCACAGAGTGGGAAACAATCATCGAGGATGCGAAGGCAGAGGCTGAGGCAATCAGAGAGGCACTCAAAGAGGAAATGCTCGAACAGAACACCGAGGAACTTGAGGCAGGAACATACATCATCCGTTGGACGTCAGTTCTTTCACAGAGGTTCGATACAACATCCTTTAAGAAGACTCACGGTGATATGTATAAGGAATTCACCAAGCAGGTTGTAAGCCGCCGTTTCTCAATATGCTAAACGCAACAATCCGCCCCACGCAACAGTGGGGCGGAGAAAGGATACAATATGACACATTTCATAGAACAGTTCTATTACGGAAACATCGAGCCGCAGGAACTGACAACCGAGTTCAAGGCAGATGTTAAGAAGAAATTAAGCACCCTCACACAAGCAGAGGAAAAACTGACCGCCGCACTGACGGAGACACAGAAAGAATTGTTTTCGGCATACTCAAGCCGATACAACGAATTTCTTAGTGTATGTAATGCGGATAGTTTTATCGCAGGGTTCAGACTCGGCGCAAAATTCACACACGACACATTTGTTGTTAATTGATAAGGAGATAAACCATGAACTACGGATACGCAAGATGCTCGACTAATGAGAACAAACAGGACATCGACCGACAAATCAGGGAACTGAAAGCAGCAGGAGCAACAGAGATATTCCTTGAATACGAACACGGCGACAGTGCCGTTAAACAGGAACTTTCATCACTATTGGAACAGGCTCAAGAGGGTGATTCAATATACGCCCTTGAAGTTTCAAGACTTGCCCGAAGCACAAAACAATTATGTGAAATCATTGATATCGTAAAGGAAAAGAAACTCAGGCTTGTTATTGTCGGCAGTATTACGGTTGATTGTTCGAGCGGTCAGATTGACCCCATGACAAATGCGTTCATCCAAATATCGGGAGTGTTTGCGGAACTCGAACTCAGAATCATCAGAGAACGTGTCCGCTCAGGCATGGCAAATGCCAAGGCAAAAGGAGCGAAAATCGGGCGACCGCACACAACAACGGATGCGATACCCCCGATATTTTACAGGCATTATCCTGCGTTCAAATCAGGCAATCTGAATCTTTCAGAGTTCGCAAGGGTCTGCGGTCTGAGCAGAAATACGGTTTACAAATACATTTCTCTTTTGGAAAGTTGATATAATAACATAAGTAAAGTAACTAGGCACGCGAAAACGGATTTAATAAATTTCACTTATATTCATCCTTTCCATTTTAAATTTCAATTGTTCCCCGCTATCTAAACGATAGCAGGGAACCCTGAGAAAACACAGATGTAATTGACTCTAACAGTAGTTTTCAATTGATTAACGCTAACTGCTTATGTCCTTCAGAAGTAACAATCTCTGAATCCATCAATTTCAAACTACTTAATCCCACATTTTTAGGTTCGAGTGTATCGACAATTGTCCACCCAGCAAATAAAATATATTTATTTGTTGTGGTTACGATCTCGAATTTCCAACTACACAGTTTTTCTACATAACCCACACCGGACTTTGAACTTTCGGAACCATCTCCCAAAATATAATTCACATTAATGATTTCTCCCTCAATTTGATTAAACATGTTTTGGAGTTCAACAGAAAGAGATTCGTGATTTTTCTTTTTGTCATCCGAAAACATCTCCTCAAAAGCATCAATATCCTCGGATTTAACGGCATCAATTATGTTGGATATTATTACATCATCGCCGGGAAAGGTTAGGTTTTGATATGCTGCTTGTAGGGTTCCGCTAAATGGAAAAAGAATTAGAAGAATTGAAAGAAAGCTTATGATAATTTTTGCCATAGACAACACTCCTTAATAGTTTATATTGAATTGATATCCCGAAAACTCATCTCCGTTTTCTGTGTAATACATACAAGGACTAGAATAACAAGAATAAATGTCTGCTTTTATTATTAATATCCTGCGTTTTCAATATAAAATTGATATCCGTTAAGTAGTTGGTGTATAAATTGTTGCTATTTGGTTAAAATCGGTATCGATTAATCTTAACGTTTTCATACCAACTTTTTCTGAATTATTCGTATTAACTATGCTTCCTTTTACACTCTCATTTTATCACTAATTCAAAAAATGTCAATGTTTTACTGAACCACACGCATTTACTTTAATTTCGTTTAATGCTATAATACAACTAACAGACACAAGAGGGTGATATTATGGCAATCAGAAACAACGATATGGGCGGTCGGAGTGAAAACCAAAAGTTCAAGTCCATGCTTGTCGCTCAATATCTTTTGAAATACTCTGACGAAAACCACGCAGTAAAAACATCGGATATAATAACGTTTCTTGAAGCATACGGAATATCGGCAGAGGCACACTCCGTTCAAAGGGATATCAGGTTGCTTAACAGACTATTTGAAATAGACACAGACCCCGACATTAACGTTGAAGAATGGGAACGTCTGAACTATTACATAGAATATGACAAGAGCCAACACGGATACAAGGTAGTAAACAGACCGTATGATTTTGATGAATTGAAATTATTGGCGGAATGTATTCATTCGGCAAAATTCATATCCGAAAAGCAGTCAAGAGATTTACTTGAAACCGTTTACAGCCTTTGTAGCAAGCCGCAGGCAGACGAAATCAGAAAAAAGGTTTATCTTGTCGGCAGAACGAGCGGCAAAACACGAAATGACCGTGTGTTGCGGTCAATCCAAAAGATAAACGAGGCAATAAAGACGGATTGTCAGATAGAATTTCAATACATGAAATACACCGTTCAGGATAGAGTAAATCAGGTATCAAGAAAAAACGGTGCTAAATACAGATACAGTCCTTTTGCGTTGGTAATCAATGACGGTAATTATTATATGATAGCCGCTGACCTTAACGGAAAAAAGATGTATCATTTCCGTGTTGACCGCATGAAAGGTGTTAGTTTAATTGCCGAAGACCGCTCAGGCAAAGATTTACTCCAAAACTTTAACATAGAGAATTACACCAACCGTGTGTTTTCGATGTTCGGCGGCGAAGAAAAAAAGGTCAGGATGCGGTTTGATAACAAGCTCCTTGACACTGTAATAGAGCAGTTCGGCACAGGCTCAGATGTTTTCTACGGTTATGACGATGAAAAGCATTTTATCATAAGCACAAACGTTGAGGTCAGCTCGCAGTTTTACTCTTGGTTATGCCGTTTCGGCACTCAGGTTAAACTTATAAGTCCTCAGGAAGTTATCGAGGGATACACTGAATACATCCAAAAGATAGCGAATAGTTATAAAGTTGATAAAAGTTGATGCTTTGTAATGATTTGTTTTAAGTTGTAATGACTTAGTTCAATTTAATGCGATTTGTAATATTTAAAGGCGATTTGAAATCCGTAGTCCTATTTTGCGGACTGAAAAATTTGACAATATCGTATGTATTTTGATATAATAATTACAGTTAAAAGTCAAGAAAATCGTTTGAAACAATGTTCTTTGGTTTTAGTTGAGCGGCAATCATAAATCCGCTCAACCCTACGATGTGCGAAGCACATCACTGGGGGTCAAGAGGCCGTGAGTTCAAGTCTCGCCACTCGGACCATAGTGAGTATTCATAACACAAGTGAATACTCACTTTTCTTTTTTGCATTTCCTCATAGTTAAATTTAATATGATTTGTTATGTATCGAGCAGGTTTGTAGCCTGCTCTTTTTTATTATGCCGTGAGATATTCCACGGCTACGCCTTGTCTTGCTTCAAGGACTA
>JAZNMD010000075.1:0-6498 GCA_045579385.1 Clostridia bacterium | reverse complement strand
ATTAGGGCTATGCCTGAAAATGAAATACCCCCGTTATACGGGGGGATATTTATTGTGTGAAAACTGTATGATTTGTTGTATGAAAGGTAATATTTTTATTCTTTAAATGGGGATATTTTCGTATTTACAAAATCAATTTTTTTTGATATAATAAAAGAATAATTTTTCAATAGTTTAGGATGTGGAGTGAATGGACTTCAAAAAGTTTGTTTCTGTGCTGCTTATATCGGCAAGCTTATTTTTAAATACCTATGCAGTGAAATCAGTTTTGGGGTCAACCTTGGTAAGTGGATACACCACCCAGATAGGAGAGGGAACTCGTTTTACACATAACGTATTTTACAGCGACCAAAGTGGAGTGGGAAAGCAGACAGAGAATTATATAGAATACACGCCAAATGATGTGGTTAGTCCTGTGCTTACAAACGGTAATAAGATTTATGGGACAAAAGCGATGTCAGCAGAATATAAAAGACTACAAAGTTCAGGGCTTGAGATTATAGCGGGCAGTAACGCAGATTATTTTTCCTTGCAAACAGGTGTACCTATGAGTAACGCAATAGTTGACGGAAAAATTATTAGCAAGGACGCAACGGGGCAGGATGGCATAGGAATTATGCCTGACGGAACTGCTTTTGTATCGTATTTTTATCTGAACTCTGTTCTTATCAAAGAGGACGGAAGTGAGGTTAATATTTACAACATAAACAAGTATCGTCAACCTTATGCTGCCTATATGATGACAAGTGATTTTTCAGATAAAACACATAATACAACTGAAGGAATTGACGTTATCCTTAACCCGATTAACGGAGAAATGAAGTTAGGAACACAGATGAAGGCTGTTGTTGAAGCAGTTAATGAAGAAAAAGCTTCAGCAACAATACCCGAGGGGAAAATAGTTATTACGGTGGATAAAAAAGCTCCGAAGGAGTTTTTTGAGCCAATTTCATCCCTCCAAGTAGGCGAAGAAGTTACCCTTTCGTTCAGTGCGACGGGCGACCCACGCTGGAAAGATGTTGCAGTGGGTATGGGAAGTGTAGGTGGCAGACTGCTGATAAATGGCGAGGTAAATCAGAATCTTGAGGCAGGGGCTGCACCGCGTACTGCAATCGGAATAAAAAAGGATGGCTCCATTGTGCTTTATACAATTGATGGCAGACAGGCAGGCTACAGTTACGGGGTTCAGCTTCGTACTCTTGCAAAACGAATGAAAGAACTTGGGTGTGTGGAAGCACTTAATCTGGATGGAGGCGGCTCGACACAAATGATGGTACAGCTACCGGGTTATGAAGATGCAAGTACCATTAACAAACCGTCTGATGGAGGGGAAAGAAAGGTATCAACATTTTTGTTTTTTGCAAACAAAGCAAAAAAAACAGGGGTAGCAGATACTTTGCATATATATCCAAAAAATAACTATCTTCTGGTAGGGGCAAAAACTACCTTGTCTGTTAAGGCAACAGATGAAGCGTATTACCCTGCTACTATACGCTCTGACATACAGTTTAGCGTGGATGAAGACAAGGAAAGTACCGTGACTGATTCCGGTGTGTTTACAGCAAAGGATGATGGAACTGTTACTGTGTATGTTAAATCAGGCAATTTGGAAGCTTCGTTGGATATAGAGTGTTATCGCACACCGACAGATATACGGATAAAGAGAACTGATTCAGGGGAATATGTTACAAAACTGAAAGTAGAGCCTGAAACGGAGCTTTCTATGGTTGCTGAAGCTTATGGTGGATACAACAAGTTGATAGCTGAAAACAACAATTTTATCTGGCAGGCTGACAATCAAATCGGGACGATTTCCTCAAATGGAAAGTTTAAGGCAACAAGTAAGTATGGGGCATCAGGATATATAACTGTGACAGCAGGAGAAAAATCTGTAAAAATTGCAGTTGAAACTGTAAACCCCGAAGTAAATGACCCGAATTCTTATCCTGATATAAAGATAAGTGCAGAAAACGGAATGTTTAAAGCTTTGCTTACTTCGGTTTATGATATTGATATAAAAAAAGAGGGAATTACAGTTAAAATTGACGGAAATCCCATCGAGTTTAATTATGATGAAGAAACACATACGGTTATGGGGGAATTGCCTGAAAATGCAGGAAAAATAACCATATTTGCAACAAATGTGCTTGGCTGTACCTCGTTTAAAAGCTTTGAAACAGAAAATGTTGCTGAAAAGGCACCTTTTCTAGATACAGAGGGACATTGGGCTGAAGATATCCTGGGATATATGTATTCTGAGCGGATAATAAACGGGGATAATACTGACGGAACACTTAAATTCAATCCTCAAAAACCGATGACAAGAGCGGAATTTGCTGTTATGATGACCAACTATCTGAGACTTGATGGCAAAGACTACGAGAGTGTGGTTCTTCCATACAGCGATATTGATGATATTCCGTTTTGGGCGTTGGGAAGCTTTAAAGCTTTGTATAAAGAAGGAATATTAAAAGGCCGTTATGTTTCAGAGACTGAAAGCTGTGCTGATGCTCTGTCGACCATAAGTCGTGCAGAGGCTGCAACAATTGTTGCAAGAGTGCTTCCTGAGGGTATACTGAAAAAAGAAGCAATCGCTGTTGACAGCGACGACATTCCATTCTGGGCAAAAGATGGTTTTGAAATCCTTATCTCAACTGGAACTATAAAGGGATATGAAGATGGCAGATTAAATCCGCTTAACACGCTTACAAAAGCGGAGGCGGCAAAAATACTTTATTCTATAATGTAAAAATAATTTAAAAGGGAGGAAACGCAAAATGCTGGCTGAAATCTTGACTTTAATAGAAAACAAGGAATTTATAAAGCTGCGAAGTATGCTTTCAGAGATGAATTCGCCTGATATAGCTGCTATTTTTGAATACCTTGAGCAGGAAGATGCCTTAAGACTTTTCCGTTTACTTCCCAAAGAACTTGCAGCTGATGCATTCGTTGAAATGGACCCTGATATGCAGGAGCATCTGATAGATGCTTTCAGTGATACGGAACTTCGTGCGGTGCTTGATGAATTGTACCTTGATGATACGGTAGACATCATTGAAGAGATGCCTGCCAATGTTGTAAAAAGGATATTAAGACAGACAGACAACGAAACCCGTACCCAGATAAACAAAATTCTGAATTATCCCAAAGATAGTGCCGGCAGCATTATGACAATAGAGTATGTGGACCTTAAAGCCAATATGACGGTCGAACAGGCTTTCGCCAGACTGCGTGCCACAGGACTTGATAAGGAAACAATATATACTTGTTATGTAACAGACCTCAACCGTAAGCTTATCGGTATAACAAGCGTAAAGGACCTGCTTTTGACAGCACCTGATGTTAAAATCGGCGATATGATGGAGACCAATGTTATATATATTGACACCTTTGAGGATAAGGAGACTGTTGCAAATCTGTTCGATAAGTACGACTTCATGGCGATGCCCGTGGTTGACAAGGAAACACGCCTTGTCGGGATAATCACGTTTGATGACGTTATTGACGTCATTCAGGAAGAACATACTGAAGATATCGAAAAAATGGCGGCTATTCTTCCGTCTGAGAAACCATATCTCAAAACATCATCATGGGAAATCTTTAAAAACAGAATTCCCTGGCTTTTGCTGTTGATGCTTTCATCAACCTTTACCGGAAAGATTATAAGCTCATTTGAACAAACGCTTTCAGTTTGTGTTATTCTGACTGCATTTATTCCTATGCTGATGGGTACCGGCGGTAATTCAGGCGGGCAAGCTTCGGTTACCATTATTCGCGGGCTTTCGCTTAATGAGATTGATAAAAAAGACACGTTAAAAATATTGTTAAAGGAATTTTTGGTTTCGTCATTGTGCGGACTTACACTTGCTGTTGTGAATTTTATAAAGATGATAGTGATTGACAAGGGCGAGATTATTGCATCGGGACAAGATCCTGTGCTTATCGCAGTTGTAGTGTCGTTGACGCTTTTTGCAACGGTTGTGTGTGCAAAGCTTGTGGGATGCATTTTGCCTATTTTGGTTAAACGCATAGGCTTTGACCCGGCGGTTACTGCAAGTCCTTTTGTGACGACCATAGTGGATGCAATTTCTTTGCTTATTTATTTTGAAATCGCAATGACTATTCTGAAGTTTTGATGCGTTTGTGCAGTGAAAATTAAGTCATACAGCATATGACAAAGAGAGAAAAAAGGTCAGTTAAAGCACGTAATCCACAGCAAGAACACTTTTTTCAAAACAAGACCAAAGGACTCTGCTTTGGAATTAAAGGAAGGAGTCTTAAGACCAATACTTTCCTTTGCTGTAAGGGGAAATTCGCAGCAAGGCTCTTCATCAATTTTTACGATGAGAGCTCCAAGAATATCTCCGCTGTTTATCGGGGCGGACAGATCTTCAAACGCTTCGACTTTAGTGTTTATCAAATTTTCTTCCCCTTGCTTTATGGGGATGATTATATCTTTTGAAGGGACAAGCTCTGCAGAAGGGACTGTCCCTGATTTTACTTCGGGGTTTGCAAGAATTTCATTCGCACTTTTAATTTTAAAAGGCGAATAGGTGTCAAAGGCTTCGTTTAAAAGTGCCTTGTGATCAGCCCAATCATCCGGTGCATTAAGAGTAACACAAATAAGAGTCAAGCCATTTCTTTCGGCAGCACTCACAAGACAGCGTCCCGTGGCTTTGGTAAAGCCTGTTTTGACGCCAATGCAGCCTTCGTACATGGATAAAAATTTGTTGTGATTAATAAGCGTTCTTGCGTAACCTCCCTCAGTGGGGTCAAGACTTTTCTTTTTAGTAGATACAATTTCGCAAAAGGTTGGATTTTGCATAGCATAAGCTGTGATTGTTGCTAAATCATGGGCGGTGGTGTAATGATTTTCGTCTGACAAACCGTGAGGATTTGTGAAATTTGTTTTGCAAACGCCTATTTCTACAGCTTTTTTGTTCATAAGCTCGGCAAATTTTTCTACGCTTCCCGAAACAGTTTCTGCAATGGCGGTTGCCGCATCATTGCCGGAAACCAACATAAGACCGTAAACCAAATCACGCATACTTATTTTTTCATCTTTAGCCAGGTACATTGATGAACCTTCAACTGCTGATGCGGTGGAGGAGATGGTAACCATTTTGTCCATATCCCCGTATTCAAGAGCACAAAGTGCGGTCATAATTTTGGTGGTGCTTGCCATGCCCCGCTTTTCGTCGGAGTTATGTTCATATAAAACTCTGCCCGAGTTTGCATCAATTACCACAGCACTCCTTGCTGAAATTGCATAAGTGTTTTGAGGAAAAAACACGGTAATCATTGTTAGAATTAGAATAAAAGTCAGTTTCTTCAAAAAAATTCACCTCGTAAATAAAGATATTCACAGGGGTTTTTATATATGTGTTAATAAAAGAAATTTTGAAAAGGACTTTGTAAGGATAAAAATGAGAAAGAAAAAGTTTATAAAAATTATTGGAATAATCTTAGTGGTTTTAATTTTGATTCTTGTGGGGCTATATCTGATTCAACGGTTTTGGGCACACAGAACGGAAGTCTTTAAACCTGATTACGCTATGCTTGAACTGACGCCTGAGAGTGATTACGAAACTATTTTTCTGCAAACAGGATTAGGTACCCCTGCTGTAGATAAACTGCTGAAAAACGGACAGTTTTCGGTAATATTAGAAGCACAAAGATTGTTTTTCAATCAGCCTGAAGTAAGCTGTGAGCCGCTTCTTGGTTGGTTTACAAGAGAAGACCATTCCAAATCTCCGAAAGGTTATTTTGTGGATTTAGAGCCGGGAGATATTATTGTTACAACCTCAACACATTCGCTTGGCTGGAGACACGGACATGCAGGATTGGTTCTTGATAAAGATACTGTTCTGGAATCTACTGTCTGGGGGGAAGATTCCACTGTTAACGATATTGATTTCTGGAAAAGGTATTCAAATTATGCTGTTCTTCGTGTGAAAGATGCATCGATTGAGGAGCGGAGGGTGGCGGCGGATTACGCATACAAATATCTTCTTGGTGTTCCTTATAGCTTTATGGCAGGATTCCTGGGACCAAAAGCATCGGATACAGATTCAAAAGGGTTTGGAGTGCATTGTACGTATCTGGTTTGGTATGTGTGGAATCACTTTGGGGTTAATCTGGATTCTGATGGTGGACGTCTTGTGTCTGCATATGATTTGATTAATTCAGACAAGCTTGAGGTGGTGCAACTTTATGGGATGGACCCAAAGATGTTTTTGGATTAAATTTAAGATAAAGAGAAAAAATGGAGCTGAAAACAGCTCCATTTTTTTTGTATAACGAAAACCACGCGTGAGCCTGCGTGGTTCAAAAGAGGTTTGCCGATGAACAGATAACAAATTAGAATTTAGAAAAAAGCAGTGTGATTTGAAATATTGAAGTATAGCACAAACAATTTAATGGAAAGCCTTCCCCTTGAGGGGAAGGTGGGTTTTGCGTAGCAAAACTCGGATGAGGTGGCAATGTAGATACTGAAAG
>JAZNMD010000074.1:0-12935 GCA_045579385.1 Clostridia bacterium | reverse complement strand
CGCCGTATGCGTGACGACGGAAAGGCTATTATAATCATCACTCACAAGCTTAATGAGGTGCTTGAAATCTCTGATAGAGTTTCCGTTCTCCGTAAGGGCGAATATGTGGGAACCGTTAAAACTTCGGAAACAAACGAAACTGAGCTTACTGAAATGATGGTTGGTAAAAAGATTTCGTTAAATATTGAAAGAAGCGAGCCTGAAAATCCGATGGACCGACTTGTTGTTGATAATATAAGTTGCGTAAACAGAGAGGGAATTAAAGTGCTTGATGATATTTCCTTTACTGTTCGTTCAGGAGAGATTCTTGGTATAGCAGGCATTGCAGGAAGCGGCCAAAGAGAGCTGCTTGAAGCAATTGCTGGGCTGCAGAGCCTCAATGAAGGAAATATTTTTTATCACAACCCTAAAACAGACGAGACGGAAAATCTTCGTGATAAAACACCTCTTCAAATCAGACAGATGGGTGTACGCCTTGCGTTTGTTCCTGAGGACAGACTTGGAATGGGGCTTGTTGGCAATATGGATATAGTTGATAATATGATGCTGAGGAGCTATAAAAAGGGCAAATCTGTTTTCCTCGAAAGAAAATCGCCAAAATCCTTGGCGGATGAGATAATTGAACGACTTGGTGTTGTTACACCGTCGACAAGTACTCCGGTCAGAAGACTTTCAGGTGGTAATGTTCAAAAAATTCTTGTTGGACGTGAAATTGCATCATCGCCAACTGTTTTGATGGCGGCTTATCCGGTACGTGGCTTGGATATAAATTCTTCATATACAATTTACAGCCTTTTGAATGAGCAGAAAAAGAAGGGCGTAGCAGTACTTTTTGTCGGCGAGGATTTAGACGTGTTGCTTGAACTTTGTGACAGAATTATAGTAATCGGTGGCGGCAAAATTACAGGAGTTGTAGACGCAAGAACTGCAACAAAAGAAGAAATTGGACTTTTGATGACCAAAACGGTTGATTATAAGGATGAAGAGGGAGGAAAGAATACAAATGAATAAGTTTACAGAACGTGTTTGGAAAATGTTTTCAACATCCCCTTTTCATATTGTCAAAAGAACGGAGCTTGTTTGGTGGAAGGCTTGGGGCGTGAGATTGATTTCTATTGTGCTTGCTCTTCTGGTTTGCGGTATTTTGACCGTATCACTTACAAAGTTAAATCCCTTGGATGTATATGTTTCTATGGTAAAAGGTGCTGTCGGGACAAAACGTCTTGTTTGGAACTTGTTGCAAAACACTGCTATTTTGCTTTGTGTTTCATTGGCGGTAACACCTGCCTTTAAAATGAGATTCTGGAACATAGGTGCTGAGGGCCAAATTTTGATTGGTGGACTGGCAACAGCAACTTGTATGATATTTTTGGGTAATTCTTTACCGAAGCCGGTTTTGATTCCGGTTATGTTTATAGCGAGTATTATTGCAGGTGCTGTATGGGGATATATTCCTGCGGTGTTTAAAGCACGCTTTAACTCGAATGAAACACTGTTTACTCTGATGATGAACTATATAGCAATTCAGATTGTTAATTATTTTACACTTGAGTGGTCGGTGCCTAAAGGCTCGGGAACGCCAAGAATACTGGAGTTCGGGCAGTTACCTGTTCTTTTTGGACAAAAGTATCTTTTGAATATTATAATTGTTGTTGTCGTTACCGTGGTATGCTATATTTATCTTAAGTACAGCAAGCAGGGTTATGAGATTGCGGTTGTCGGACAGAGCGAAAAAACAGCAAAATATATAGGAATAAATGTTAAAAAAGTCATACTCAGAACTATGGCTATATCGGGTGCACTTTGTGGTGTAGCGGGCTTTTTGCTTGTTGCGGGAACGGACCACTCGCTGAAAGGAGATACTGCGGGAGGAAGAGGTTTTACTGCAATAATGGTTTCGTGGCTTGCTAAATTTAATCCGATTTTTATGGTCTTCACATCTCTTTTGATAGTGTTCCTTGAAAAAGGCGCATCTAAGATTTCTGAGGTGCATAAGCTTGACGCTTCGTTTGCTGATATAATAACAGGTATAATAATATTCTTTATAATAGGCTCGGAATTTTTTATAAACTACGCAGTAAAATATAATAAAAACAGTAAGGAGGGGAAACTATGATTTCAACAATAATTCAACGAGCAGTTATGCAAGGTACGCCTCTGTTGTTTGGTTCTACGGGAGAAATTCTTACCGAAGAATCAGGTCATCTTAATCTTGGTATCCCCGGAATTATGTATGTTGGTGCTATAAGTGGTGTAGCAGGTGCTTTTATATACGAACAAAGTGTAGCTGTACTTAATCCGTTTTTGGCAGTTCTGATTCCGCTTTTGTGCTGCATTCTTGGCTCTGTACTTATGGGCCTTATATACTGCTTTTTGACAGTAACATTGCGTGCAAATCAAAATGTTACAGGCCTTGCTATGACTACCTTTGGTATAGGAATCGGTAACTTCTTTGGCGGCTCTCTTATAAAGCTGGTTGATACCGAAGTGCCATCAATAGCACTTTCGGCAACAAGTGTCATATTCAAAACACAGTTGCCTTTTGCCAAAAATCTTGGGTGGTTTGGCGATGTATTCCTTTCTTACGGATTTTTGGTGTATTTAGCAATTGCGATTGCACTTATTTCATCATATGTACTCAATAAGACACGCGTTGGACTACATTTACGTGCTGTAGGCGAAAGCCCTGAAACTGCAGATGCTGCAGGTATAAATGTTACAAAGTATAAATATCTGGCAACCTGTATCGGCAGTGCAATTGCAGGCTTTGGCGGTCTTTATTATGTAATGGATTATGCCAATGGCGTGTGGTCTAATAATGGTTTTGGAGACAGAGGCTGGCTTTCAATAGCATTGGTTATCTTTTCGGTTTGGCGTCCAAGCATAAGCATACTTGGCTCAATTCTTTTTGGGTTTTTATATGTTATACCGATGTATATACCGAATATAAGTGTAAGCTCCAAAAAGCTTTTTGAGATGCTTCCTTATGCGGTAACAATTCTTGTACTTATTATAACAAGCATAAGAGATAAGAAAGAGAATCAACCGCCGGCGTCACTGGGACTTGCGTATTTTCGAGAGGAACGTTAAATTTGGATTAATATGTCCTTAAAGTCTTGACAAAAAATGCATGCTGGTGTATAATCAATTTATTAGATAGAGGTGCGTTGTGTCAAGAGTAAGTAGGTTCAATCAAGCTTTTGCCAAAAGCTGAATTTGCTGAAAGGGGCAGACGCCGAAGAGGGTTCGTGGCAAAGGACCTATCTGGCAGTCCGAATTAATATTTTGACTGTTGTCGCAAATTGCGGAGAGCTATCATATTTATGTATTAGTGGTTTAATTAATATTCCTTGCATACTATGGTGATAGCTGAAATCTGCTATCACTTTTTTGTGGGCAAATATAATATTAAAGGAGTTTTGAATATGAATAATACTGTTTTTAAAGGTGCTGCAACAGCTATCATTACACCTATGACCGAAAAGGGTGTTGATTATACCAAATTTGAAAAACTTATTGAATGGCAAATTAACGAAGGAATAGATGCTCTTGTTATTGCAGGAACAACAGGGGAAGGTTCAACCCTTACAGACAAGGAACATCGCGAAGTTCTTAAGTTTGCTGTTGATAAAATTGCAGGAAGAGTTCCCGTTATTGCAGGAACAGGCTCAAATGATATTGCTTATGCAATAGAGCTTACAAAATATGCTTGTGAGATAGGTGCCGATGCTATGCTTGTGGTTACACCTTATTACAACAAGGCTACTCAAAATGGTTTGATTAAATCGTTTACAGCAATCGCTGATGCAAGTACAAAGCCAATTATTCTTTACAATGTTCCGTCCAGAACAGGATGTAACGTAACACCTGAAACCTGCGCTGTGCTGGCAAAGCATCCCAACATTGTTGCTATCAAGGAAGCAAGCGGCAATATCTCTCAGATTGCTAAAATTGCATCTCTTGTAGGAGACGATATGGATATTTATTCAGGAAATGACGACCAGATTGTTCCTATTTTGTCTCTTGGCGGCAAGGGTGTTATTTCGGTGCTTTCTAATATTGCACCGCGTGAAACATCAAAAATATGCAGTGATTACTTTGAGGGAAATGTTGAAGAAAGTATGAAAGCTCAGCTTAAATATGTTGATCTGATTGATGCTCTATTTTGCGAAGTTAATCCGATTCCCGTCAAGGCTGCCCTTTCTGAAATGGGCTTTTGTGATGACTATCTCAGACTTCCGCTTACACCTATGGAAGATGCTCACAGAAAAGCTATGTTTGAACTAATGAGAAAGAATGGAATTATAGGCTAAAGAAATTTTGAAAGGTTAATTACGAATGATTTGCGAGAATTTGACTATAACTGATGAAGGTGTCCTTGCCTTTGCTGATATGAATACTTCTGATCTTGCGAAGAAATATGGTACACCACTTTATCTTATGGATGAGGACAGAATAAGACATAATTGCAGAGTGTACGTAAATGCTCTGAGGGAGTATTTTGGTGAAGATTCAATGCCTCTGTTTGCAAGCAAGGCAGCATCTTTTAAAAAGATTTACAACATTGTCAATGAAGAAGGTATGGGCGTTGACGTTGTGTCTGCCGGGGAACTTTATACAGCTCTTTCTGCGGGGTTTCCTGCTGAAAATATATATTTTCATGGTAGCAACAAAACTGATGCTGAAATCGAATATGCAATAAAGAATAATATCGGGTATTTTGTTGTGGATTGCCTTGAAGAGTTGTCTGTAATTGATAAATTTGCAGGACTTGAGGGGATCTGCCAAAAAGTACTTTTAAGAATTACACCGGGAATTGACCCGCATACCTACGAAGCGGTTGCAACGGGAAAGGTGGATTCCAAGTTTGGTTTTGCAATTGAAACCGGTGCGGCTGATGAAGCTATCCAGGCTGTGATGTCCAAGAAAAATATAGAATTTTGTGGTATTCATTCACACATAGGGTCACAGGTTTTTGATTCTGAAGTATATTTTAAAGAGTCAGATGTACTGCTTACCCTTATTGCAGAAACTGAGAAAAAGTATAACCTGAAAACAAAGATCTTAAATCTTGGTGGAGGATATGGAGTAAGATATACGGAAGAAGACCCCAAAATTGATATTGCAGCTAATATTGCTTTGGTTGCCGATTGCGTTAAAAGTAAATGCAGTGAGCTTGGAATTGATGTTCCGGCTGTCAGAATGGAACCAGGAAGAAGCATAGTCGCAGATGCGGGACTTACGCTTTACACAGTTGGTGCTGTAAAGAAAATTCCAGCATATAAAAATTATGTTTCAGTAGACGGAGGTATGACAGACAACCCAAGATATGCTTTGTACGGGTCAGCTTATACCGTGGCGGTTGCAAATAAAATGAAAGAAAAAGCAGATTTCGATTGTACATTAGCCGGACGTTGTTGTGAAAGCGGAGATGTTATCCAGGAAAACATTAAAGTTACATCAACGGTGGAAAGAGGCGATATCGTTGCTGTTATGACAACAGGGGCGTATAATTATTCAATGGCTTCAAATTACAACAGAGTGCCAAGACCCCCGGTTGTAATGATAAAAGATAAAAGAGACTATCTTGCTGTGAGAAGAGAATCATTTGAAGATTTAATAAGAAATGATATGTGATCTCTTAACAATTAATTTTTATCTGGTAATTTAACGAAATAATACCGATATTGCATTTTTGCGGTATCAGTATTATTTTTTTGGGAAAATTTTAAAAAAATATTGACTTTAGCACTTTAACGTGGTAAAATGATAAAGTGATTTGGAAGGATGTGAAATTTATGAATAAAATACAGAATCCGGAGATTGACAGATTGTTTGAGATAATAACCAAGTTTGAGACGATTGAAGAGTGCTGTAATTTTTTTGAGGACATATGCACAATTAAAGAAATTCAAGATATGTCACAGCGACTTGAGGTTGCACGGATGCTTAATCAGAGCAAGAGCTATGCAGAAATATCTAAGGAAACAGGCGCAAGCACTGCTACGATTAGTCGTGTGAACAAATGCTTGAATTACGGTAGTGATGGCTATAAAAATGCACTTGCTAAGATGGGGGACAGCAAATGAAGGGATTAAATACAGTTCTTGAAAACGATGAAAAAGCCATATATAGCCTTCGCAGCCTTTACAAAAGATATGGTTTTGCAAAATATAAAATGAGCAAGTTCGAGGAATATGATTTTTATGTAAGAAATAAGGATTTTTTGATTTCTGACAATATCATAACCTTTAATGATTCTGACGGAAAGCTTATGGCACTTAAACCTGATGTTACGCTTTCGATAATTAAAAATTCAAAAACTAACCCGGGAACAGTTCAAAAAGTTTATTATAACGAAAATATTTATCGTGCATCGGCTGATACCGGCGAAGTTAAGGAAATTATGCAGGTGGGACTTGAGTGTATAGGCAACGTTGATGATTATTGCATTTGTGAAGTTGCGCTTCTTGCAGCGAAAAGTCTTGAATGTATCGCTGAGGATTATGTTTTAGATATATCACATATGGATATTGTTGCTGAAGCACTTAAATTTGCCAGAGTTTCTGAAAGTAGCAGGGAATCGGTTATGAATGCTTTTGGGGAAAAGAATCTTCAAGCACTTCTGGCTATTTGTCAGGCAGATGGCGTTAGCCCTCATGGAACAGAATTGCTTAAAAAGCTTATAACACTTTATGGTTCGCCTGAGAAGGTTTTGGCGGAACTTGCCTCAGTTTCTGTAAGTGATGAATTTACAAAGGCTGTTAATCAGCTTAAGGAAATCGCCGATATACTTAAAGAAAACGGTTGCATTGGAAAGACGCAAATTGATTTTTCAGTAGTTAACAACATGAAGTATTACAGCGGAGTTGCGTTTAAGGGCTTCATTAACGGAGTTCCCGGTGGAGTTTTGTCAGGCGGACAGTATGATAAGCTTGCATCAAAGCTTGGTCTTAAATCAGGTGCAATAGGTTTTGCTGTGTACCTTGATATGCTAAGATGGCTTGAAAATCCAGTTCCGGAGTTTGATGCAGATATAGTTTTGCTGTACGGAGAAAATGAAAAAGTTTCAGATATAGGGAAGGCTGTTGAAAAGCTTTCATCGAAGGGTTTTACTGTTATGGCTCAGCAGGTATTGCCTGAAAAAATTCGTTACAAAACTCTTATGAAGCTTGAGAAAGGATTGGTGAGTACTGTTGAAAACAATTCTTAACATAGCTCTCCCTAAAGGAAGACTTGGGGAAAAAGTATATGATATGTTTGAGAAAGCTGGGTTTGAATGTCCTTCTATTAAAGAAAACAACAGAAAGCTTATTTTCGAAAACGAAGATCTTGCTATCAGATATTTTTGGGTTAAGCCATCTGACGTTGCAATCTATGTAGAGCATGGTGCAGCTGATATAGGCGTTGCGGGAAAAGATATCCTTCTGGAATACGAGCCTGATATTTATGAGCTTTTAGATCTTGATATAGGTAAATGCCGTATGGCAGTTGCGGGAAAAACTGATTTCAGAAATCCATCCAACCGCCCTTTGAGAGTGGCAACAAAGTTTGCTAACATTGCAAAAAAATATTACAAGGCAACAGGACGGGATATTGATATCATACATCTTAACGGTTCAATTGAGCTTGCGCCGATTTTGGGGCTTTCGGATGTAATAGTGGATATAGTTGAAACGGGGACAACCCTTAAAGAAAATCAGCTTGAGGTACTTGAAACCATTCTTCCTATAAGTGCAAGGCTTATTGCAAACAAGGCAAGTTTCAAGTTTAAAAACGAACTGATAGAAAAGATTTTGTCAAGTTTGACAATTCAGGTAGGAGATAAGGAAAAATGATAAAAATATTAAAATATGGAGACGTTGAAAATTCTGAAATTTTTTCAAGAGTAGTCCCGGAAATTGATGTAAGTGCGGTTGTTTCAGAAATAATAGACAATGTTAAAAAAAATGGAGATGCAGCCCTTTTTGAATACTGTGAAAAATTCGATAAGGCTAAGCTTTCATCCCTGGAAGTAACAGCAGATGAAATTGATGAGGCTATAAATTCTGCAGACCCTGCGTTCGTAAAAGTTTTAAAAAGAGCGGAAGCAAATATTCGTAAATTTCACGAAAAGCAGGTGCGTTCAGGTTTTATAATTAATGACGAAAGCGGAATTGTTACCGGACAGAAGATAATACCACTTGACAGCGTAGGCATCTATGTTCCGGGAGGGACTGCCGCATATCCGTCAACTGTGCTTATGAATGCAGTTCCTGCAAAAATTGCAGGGTGCCGACAGATTGTTATGGTTACACCTCCCATGGAAAACGGAAAAGTGAATCCTGTAATTCTTGCAGCAGCAAAAATTGCAGGGGTTGACAAGATTTTTAAGGTGGGAGGTGCTCAGGCTGTTGCGGCACTTGCTTACGGAACAAACACCGTACCCAAGGTTGACAAAATTGTCGGTCCGGGAAATGCTTTTGTTGCAGAAGCAAAGCATCAGGTTTATGGTCAGGTTTCGATAGATATGATTGCAGGGCCAAGCGAAATTCTTGTGGTTGCAGACGGTAAAAGCAACCCCAAATTTATAGCGGCAGACCTTTTGTCACAAGCGGAGCATGACAAACTTGCAAGTGCTGTTCTTGTGACAGACAGCAAGGAATTGGCTTTATCGGTTTCAGATGAACTTGAAAGGCAGATTCCGCTGCTTGAAAGATGCGAGATTGCAAGAAAATCTATTGATGACAATGGCAAAATTATAATTGCTGATGATCTTAAAAAGGTTATTGATATAGCTAATGAAATTGCGCCGGAGCATCTGGAACTGTGCGTGGATAATCCCTTTGATTATCTTGATGGTATTCGCCATGCAGGCTCAATTTTTATGGGCAGAAGCTGTCCTGAGGCGTTGGGAGACTACCTTTCTGGTGCAAATCATACATTGCCGACAGGAGGAACAGCGAGATTTTCAAGCCCGTTATCTGTTGATGATTTTGTAAAAAAGACACAGTATACTTATTACACAAAGGAAGCACTTGAGAGGGTTGTTGATGATATTGACCTTTTTGCAAGAAAAGAAGGCTTGACAGCACACGCAAAGAGTGCTACCGTAAGATTTGAAGATTAGTTGATAGGAGAATTCTGATGAGCAGATTTTTAAGCCCGAGACTTGAATGTCTGGAGCCTTATACTCCAGGAGAGCAGCCGCTTATAAGGGATTTAATAAAATTAAATACAAATGAATCGCCCTTTCCACCATCTGAAAAGGCAGTGAAAGAGGCTGAGGCCGCAGCTCAAAGCTTACATCTTTATCCTGACCCTGAGTGTAAAATTCTTACTGAGAAAATTGCTGAAACTCTTGGTGTAAATAGTGATGAGGTTCTTGTCACGAATGGGTCGGATGAAATACTGAATTTTGCCTTTATGGCATTTTGTGATGCTGACACAAAGGCGGTTTTTCCGGACATTACATATGGATTTTATAAGGTTTTTGCACAAGTTAATAATGTTCCTTACAAAGAAATCCCTCTTAACACAGACCTTAAAATTGTGCCAAAAGAGTATTTTGGGGCAAACGGAACAATATTTATAGCAAATCCAAACGCACCAACGGGAGATTTTGTTAAGGTAGAAGAAATAGAAAAAATCATACAGGCAAATCCTCGAAATGTTGTTGTGATTGATGAGGCGTATGTTGATTTCGGTGCTGAAAGCTGTGTTCCGTTAATCAAAAAATATGATAATTTGTTGGTTACACAGACCTTTTCAAAATCCCGCTCCATGGCAGGTGCAAGGCTTGGTTTTGGCGTGGCTTCAAAGGAATTGATTGCAGATTTAAACAGAATTAAGTATTCAACAAATCCGTACAATATAAACCGGATGACTATGGCGGCAGGTATTGGCGTTCTTAATGACGAAGAGTATACTTTGAAAAATTGTGCACAGATATGTGAAAACCGTAAGTATACCGAGGAAGCTCTTTTAAAAATAGGGTTCGAGGTTATACCATCAAAAACGAACTTTGTTTTTGCCAAGCATCCTGGCATAGCGGGCGATGTGATATACAAAAAACTTCGGGAAAGAAGTATACTGGTAAGACATTTTGAAAGTGAAAGAATTTCACAGTACAACCGTATTACCGTGGGTACAAAGGAGCAGATGGAAAAGCTTGTTTCTGCCCTCAGGGAAATTTTAAAGGAGGAGAAAAAATGAGAAGTGCTTTGAAAAAAAGAGAAACAACTGAAACAAAAATAACCCTTGAACTTAATATAGACGGAAAAGGGGAAAGCAAAATAAACAGCGGATGTGGTTTTTTGGACCATATGCTGACCTTGTTTGCAAAACACGGAAGATTTGATCTTAAATTGGAATGCAAAGGGGACAAAGAGGTAGATTATCATCATACTGTTGAAGATATAGGAATTGTTTTGGGTCAGGCTTTTAAGGAAGCTCTCCTGGACAAGCGTGGAATTTGTCGTTACGGAAATATGATTTTGCCGATGGATGAGGCGCTTATATTATCTGCTGTTGATTTCTCTGGCAGAAGCTATCTTGCTTACGGACTTGAGCTTCCATCTAAAAGAGTAGGTGATTTTGACACCGAACTTGTTGAGGAATTTTGGCTTGGATTTACAAGAAGTGCTGAATGTAACCTCCATATAAAACAGTTGGCAGGCGCAAACACCCACCACATAATAGAAGGTGCTTTTAAGTCTGTTGCAAGGAGCATAAGACAAGCTGTAAGTATAGATGAAAGTTCAAAGGATGAAATCCCGTCAACGAAAGGGGTTCTTTAATGACTGCTATTTTAGACTATGGCGTGGGGAATTTATTTTCTCTCAAAAGTTCTTTTGCGGCAATCGGAGTCGATGTAATTGTTACAGGAGATGAAAAGGTCTTAAAAGAGGCTGACAGAATTATACTTCCGGGCGTAGGTGCTTTTGAGGACGCGGCAAGAAAACTAAGGGAGAGCGGACTTGACACAGTTCTTAAAGAAGAAGCCGCAAACGGAAAGCCTGTTATGGGGATTTGCCTTGGTATGCAGCTGCTTTTTGATAAAAGCTTTGAATATGGCGAACATGAAGGTCTCGGTCTTATAAAGGGGGAAGTGCGCTCTATTTCAGCGGTAATACCAAAAGACTTAAAAATTCCTCATATCGGATGGAATTCACTGCATTTTGGTAAGGAAAAGCACCCTATTTTTAAGTATCTTAAAGAAAACGATTTTGCTTATTTTGTGCATTCGTATTATGCAACAAATTGTGATAATGCGGTTATTGCAACAACTGAATATGGTGCAGAACTTACTGCAGCGGTTGCTGACAGAAATGTTTGTGGCTGTCAGTTCCATCCAGAGAAAAGTGGTAAGGTGGGACTTAAAATCTTAAAGGCTTTTTGTGAATTGGAGGATGTTAAAAGATGACAATATTTCCTGCTATTGACCTTTTTGAAGGTAAGGCGGTACGCCTTTTAAGAGGCGAATACAACCAGATGACTGTATACAGCAACAATCCGATAGAAATAGCCAGAGATTTTGAAAAAAGCGGTGCAACTCACATCCATATGGTTGATCTTGAGGGTGCAAAAAATGGTAAAACACCGAACATTAAGGTGGTAGAGCAAATCGCAAAAGAGACCGCCCTTTTCACAGAGATTGGCGGAGGCGTACGCAGTATGGAGGTAGTTGACCTTTACATAAACGCGGGGGTAGACAGGGTTATTCTGGGTACTGCAGCTGTGGAAAATTTTGAGTTTTTACAGGAAGCTGTAAAAAAATATGGAGAAAAAATTGCTGTTGGGGCAGATATAAAGGATGGCTTTGTTGCAATAAAGGGCTGGACTGAAAAATCAGAATACAGCTGTTTTGAGTTTTGTGAAAAAATGCAAAAAGCAGGGGTAAAAACTATTATATGCACTGATATATCAAAGGATGGTGCAATGCAAGGCACTAACTTGGAGCTTTACAAAGAACTTTCGGAAAAATTCAGTATGAATATTGTAGCATCAGGTGGAGTTTCAAGTATTGAAGATGTTTATGCTTTAAGAAAAATGGATATTTATGGTGCAATTATCGGTAAGGCATATTATACGGGGAATATTTCCTTAAAAGATGCGATTGAGGTGGCAAAATGATAACAAAAAGAATTATCCCTTGTCTTGATGTAAGGAATGGGAGAGTTGTAAAGGGCGTAAATTTTCAGGGAATCTCTGATGTTTCTTCGCCTGTTGAGCTTGCAAAGCTTTATTCAGACAGCGGTGCAGATGAACTTGTTTTTTATGATATCACTGCATCATTTGAGGAGAGAAAACTGTTTACAGATATATTGACTGAGGTTGCAAGAACAATATTTATTCCGCTGACGGTTGGCGGTGGGATTAATACTCTGGATGATTTTGACAGGGTTTTAAAGTGTGGTGCAGATAAGGTCAGCGTGAATTCAGGAGCTATCAAAAATCCAAATCTTATTTATGATGCTGCAAAACGTTATGGAGACCAGTGCGTTGTTATTTCTGCCGACGTAAAGCGTGTTGACGGTGTATTCAGGGTGTTTTCAAAAGGTGGAAGAGAAAATACAGGAATGGAAGCAGTACAGTGGCTGAAACGCTGTGTTGATATGGGAGCGGGCGAGGTTGTTCTTAATTCCATTGATACTGATGGAGTAAAAAACGGATTTGACCTTGAAATGCTGGACGCTGTTTGTAATGCAGTATCGGTGCCTGTAATTGCATCAGGCGGAGCAGGCGGTATTCAGGATTTTGTAAAGCTTTTTAAGACTATACCAAAGGTTGATGCAGGACTTGCAGCTTCAATATTTCATTTCGGAGAGGTTTCAATCAAAGATTTGAAACTTGAACTTAAAAAGAATGATATACCTGTAAGAATTTAAAAAAATAGGGAGGGCTTGAAAAGTGATAAATATTGATGAACTTAAATTTGACGAAAAGGGACTTAT
>JAZNMD010000073.1:0-9630 GCA_045579385.1 Clostridia bacterium | reverse complement strand
TGATTATTTAAGACTTATGTTTGCCTGTCTTGTGTCGGCTACAATTTCTTCTGTTGTAGGAGAGTTATTTTCTAAAGATGTTTTTGGACTTAAGTTTAATATTGCTGCAAATGTTTTAATAATTGCACTTGTATGTGGATTCAGATTTATATTAAGAATTATCCACAAAGCAACTATGGATTATTCATACAGCAGGGGAAAACGTGTTCTTATTATCGGTGCGGGAGATCTTGCTCATTCACTTCTTCGTCAATTGTTGGAAAACACCCAACTTAATTATAATGTAGTTGGACTTATCGATGATGATGTTTCTAAAACCAATGTTTACATATATGGTACAAAAGTTTTAGGAACACGCGATGATATCGCACGTATATGCGAGGAAGAAAATATTGAAGAGATAATTTTTGCAATTTATAAAATTGATGCCAAGGAAAGGCTGGAGGTTTTGGATGCCTGCAGTAAAACGGGCAAGGTTGTAAAGATTATTCAAGGAATAGAAAGCTCTTTAACCGAAGGAGCTTCGTTTGAAAAAGTAAGGCCCATTGAAATTGAGGATTTGCTTGAACGTGATGTGGTTTCACTGGATGACCGTTTAATACAGGAAAATATACTGGGTAAAACCATACTTGTTACAGGTGGTGGCGGCTCAATTGGCTCAGAGCTTTGTCGCCAGATTATGAAGTATAACCCTAAAAAACTTATAATTGTTGATATTTATGAAAATACAACATATGAACTCCAGAACGAGCTTGAAGAAACCTATGCTGCAAGTCGTATTGAGGTTCTGATTGCATCTGTAAGAGATAAAGAAAGACTTGACCGTATATTTAAAAAGTATATGCCCGATATTGTTTTCCACGCGGCTGCTCATAAGCACGTTCCGCTTATGGAGGAAAGTCCTGAGGAAGCGATAAAGAACAATGTGTTTGGTACTTACAATACAGCGATTTGTGCTATTGAGAATAATGTTGACCGTTTTGTTCTCATTTCGACTGATAAGGCTGTAAACCCCACAAATATTATGGGTGCCAGCAAAAGAATGTGTGAAATGATTATTCAGACCTTGCAAAAACGCGGAGAAACGGAATTTGTTGCTGTTCGTTTTGGTAATGTTTTGGGTTCACACGGATCAGTTGTTCCGCGATTTGCAAAGCAAATAGAGATGGGCGGCCCTGTTACTGTTACTCATCCGGAAATAACAAGATTCTTTATGACAATTCCTGAGGCAGCACAGCTTGTTATTCAGGCGGAAGCTTATGCTCATGGTGGAGAAATTTTTGTTCTTGATATGGGAAAACCGGTTAAAATTTATGATTTGGCAAAGAAAATGATAAGTTTATCCGGATTTAAACCTGAAATTGACATAAAAATTAAGTTCTCAGGGCTTAGACAGGGCGAAAAGCTGTATGAGGAGCTTTTGATGGATGAAGAAGGATTGGAAAAGACTGCCCATAGCAAGATTTTTGTCGGAAAGCCTATAGATATTTCGATTGAAGAGCTTGAGGATAAGCTTAACGTCCTCAAAAATGCTCTTGAAGATGAAAATGCCAATATTAAAGAGGTTATGTCCGAAATTGTGCCGACGTATCAATATCCAAAAAAGAAACGTGTGAAGGAAGCAATTCACAGTTAAAATTAAATATGAAAATACACCTTTAAAGGAACGAACTCTCCTTTGATGGTGTATTTTTTTGATAAAATGGCAAAAAAGAGAAAAAATATACTTTACATCAGTAAAAATTTTTGCTATACTGTATATTGTGAGATAATACGTATAAGTTCTACCATATATAGGTTGATTGTTATATACTTGAGGTTAACGGAGGTATAATGTAAAGTGTGTGCTAAAAATTACAATGATGACAGCATAGTGTCCCTTAAAGGTGCCGACAGAGTGCGTAAACGCCCTGCGGTTATTTTTGGGTCCGACGGTATAGAAGGATGTCAACATTCTGTTTTTGAAATACTTTCAAACTCAATTGACGAAGCAAGAGAAGGTTATGGTAATGTTATTACCGTACGTCGTTTTCTTAATAAATCCATCGAAGTTGAAGATTTTGGACGTGGTATTCCGGTTGATTATAATCAACGTGAGGACCGCTTTAATTGGGAGCTTGTTTTTTGCGAAATGTATGCAGGTGGAAAATACAAGAACAATTCAGGGGAAAACTATGAATTCAGTCTGGGTCTCAATGGATTGGGTACTTGTGCCACTCAATACAGCTCTGAATATATGGATGTTGAAGTTCTGCGTGATGGGTTTAAGTTTGAACTTCATTTTGAAAAAGGCGAAAACATTGGCGGATTACAAAAGACACAGTTCAGGCACAGACATACAGGAACAAAAATACGCTGGAAACCCGACATCGAGGTTTTTACTGATATTGATATAGGCATTGAATATTATCTTGATGTTTTAAAGAAGCAAGCAGTTGTAAATTCAGGTGTTAAGTTTGTGCTTTATAATGAGATAGAACCCGGAAAATTCGAAGAGTTTGTCTTTCTTTACAACAACGGAATAATGGATTATCTGACTGAGCTTTCTGCCGGCAAGGAAAAGACGCTTCCGCATTATATTGAGGCAGAACGTCGTGGTCGTGACCGTGAGGACAAAGATGAATACAAGGTAAAAATGAGTTTTGCTTTTTGTATGAATAATGATGTAAATGTTATAGAATACTATCATAACTCAAGCTTTTTGGAACATGGTGGTTCGCCTGACAAGGCGGTCAGAAATGCGTTTGTTTATGCGATTGACAAGTATCTTAAGGCAAACGGGAAATATACAAAAAATGAATCAAAAATCCTTTTTGCAGATGTACAGGACAGCTTGTGTCTGATAAGTAACTCGTTTTCAACAATGACAAGCTATGAAAACCAGACAAAAAAAGCAATTACAAACAAGTTTATACAGGATTCAATGACCGAATTTTTAAGAGAACAGCTTGATGTTTATTTTATTGAAAACAAAATGGATGCCGAAAAACTGGCAGAACAGGTACTTGTGAACAAGCGTAGTCGTGAGACTGCCGAAAAGACAAGAACAAGTATGAAAAAGAAGCTGGACGGGAAGCTTGATGCACTTAACCGTGTTAAAAAGTTTGTTGATTGCCGTAGCAGAGATGTTTCAAAGCGTGAAATTTACATCGTGGAGGGCGATTCGGCTCTGGGTGCTTGTAAGCTTGGCCGTGACAGCGAGTTTCAGGCTATAATTCCGCTAAGAGGTAAGATTCTTAACTGCCTTAAGGCTGATTATGACAGAATTTTTAAAAGCGATGTAATTGTAGACCTTTTGAAAGTTCTGGGTTGCGGAGTGGAAATAACTTCCAAAAGCAATAAGGACTTAAGTTCATTCGAACTGGATAATTTAAGGTGGAACAAGATTATAATCTGTACAGATGCTGACGTTGACGGATTTCAGATACGTACACTTGTTTTGACTATGCTTTACAGACTTACCCCGACTCTTATAAATGAAGGATATGTTTACATTGCAGAATCGCCGCTTTATGAAATCAATTGCAAAAACAACACTTATTTTGCTTTTGATGAAAAGGAAAAGTTTGAAATTCTTAAAAAAATTGAGGGGCAGAAGTACACAATACAGCGAAGCAAGGGTCTTGGTGAAAACCAGCCCGAAATGATGTGGGAGACTACAATGAACCCTGCAACAAGAAGACTTATAAAAGTTATGCCCGATGATGTTGAAAAGACAAAAGATATGTTTGAACTTCTGCTTGGAGATAACCTTGCGGGAAGAAAAGAGCATATCGCTGAAAATGGATATAAGTATATTGATTTAACGGATGTAATGTAGAGGAGGGAGGTAAAAGATGGCGAAAAAAACGGTTAATAAAGCTGTTGAACCCAAGCAGATAATAGAACCAATCATAAACAATCAAAAGATAACATATACTCTTGAAAATAACTATATGCCTTATGCAATGAGTGTGATAATTTCCCGTGCTATTCCTGAAATTGATGGTTTCAAGCCTTCTCACAGAAAGCTCCTTTACACTATGTATAAAATGGGTCTTTTGAGCAGTGCCCGCATAAAATCTGCCAATGTTGTAGGCAGAACGATGCAGCTTAATCCTCATGGCGATGCTGCAATTTACGAAACAATGGTAAGGCTTACGGAGGGGCATCAGGCGCTTCTTCATCCACTTGTAGATTCAAAGGGAAATTTTGGACGACAGTATTCAAGAGATATGGCGTATGCTGCTGCCCGTTATACTGAAGTTAAGCTTTCAAAAATATGTTCTGAAATTTTTGCTGATATTGACAAAGAAACAGTTGATTTTGTTGACAACTACGACGGGAGCCTCAAGGAGCCTACTTTACTTCCGGTAAGCTTTCCTAATATTTTAGTAAATCCAAATCAAGGTATTGCGGTTGGTATGGCTTCAAATATATGCAGCTTTAATTTATCTGAGATTTGCGAAGCTACAATAAGGCTTATAAAAAATCCTGAAGATGATATCCTTGATGTACTTAGGGCACCGGATTTTTCAACCGGTGGAGAGGTTGTATATGATGAACAAACATTTCGTGAAATTTATTCTGCCGGAAGAGGTACATTCAAGCTTCGTGCCAAGTACGATTATGATAAAAAGGCAAATTGTATTGATGTAAAAGAAATTCCTTATACCACAACGGTTGAAGCTATAATTGAAAAAATAGTTGAACTTATTAAGGCAGGAAAACTTAAAGAAGTATCTGATATACGAGATGAGACTGACCTTAATGGGCTTAAACTTACCATTGATCTCAAAAAAGGAACTGACCCCCAAAAGCTGATGGCAAAACTTTTCAAGCTGACACCTCTTCAAGATGGGTTTGCATGTAACTTCAATATCTTGGTTGAAGGGTCGCCGATGGTTCTTGGAGTAAATGACATAATTTGTGAATGGATAAGATTCCGTAAAAACTGCATAAAACGCGGCATAAGATTTGATATTGAAAAGAAGAGTGCTAAACTTCATCTTTTAAAAGGTCTTGAAAAGATACTTCTTGATATTGACAAGGCTGTAAAAATTGTCCGCGAAACTGAAGAAGATGCAATGGTTGTTCCAAACTTGATGAGCGGATTTAATATTGACGAACTTCAGGCGGAGTTTGTTGCTGAAATCAAGCTCCGTAATCTTAATAAGGAATATATTTTAAAACGTACTGCTGAAATTGAAGCTTTGGAAGATGAACTTAAAGAGCTTCGAGACACCTTGGAAAGCAACAGAAAAATAGAAAAAATAATAGAAAAGCAGCTGAAAGAAATTTCAAAGAAATTCGGCACAGAGAGAAAGACTGAAATTGTAACCGAAGACGATTTACCTGAAAGCAATTTTGAGGAGCAGATTGAAAATTATCCGGTAAAACTTTTCAGAACAGCTGATGGTTACCTTAAGAAAATTTCGCTCTTATCGTTGCGTTTCAGCGGAGAGCAGAAGCTTAAAGAAAATGACCGGATACTGCAATGCATAGAAACAGATAACAGAGCAGAGCTTTTGGTATTTTCGAGTTCAGGCGAAGTTTATAAAATAAAAGCACACGAAGTTCCAGACGGAAAAGCAAGTCTTTTGGGCGAATATTTACCTAACCTTTTAAAAATGGGAAGTAATGAAAAGGTTACAGGACTTGTTGCAACTCACGATTACAGCGGATATTTGCTTATCTGCTTTGAAAACGGAAAGGTTGCAAAAATTGAACTTAAGGCATATTGGACCAAATCAAACCGAAAAAAGCTTACGAATGCTTGCTCTACAGTTTCGCCGGTTGTAAAAATTATTTATATCAAGGAAGATTCCAATATTATTTTGATTTCTGATATCGGAAAAGCACTCTGTTTTAACAGTGAGAAAGTTGCCCTAAAAACAACAAAGAGTACCCAGGGAATTATGGTTATGCAGCCTACAAAGGGCAGCGTTGTGAGAGAGGCTCTTACAGAGGAAGAATGTGCATTTAAGGAAATAAAGGTCTATCGTTCGAAAAACATTCCCGCAAAGGGGAACTTTATAAAGCCAGAGGACGAAGGAACAGAACAAATTACTTTGTTTGATTAATTCCGATGAGGGCTTTATGTTTACAGATGCTGAAAAAGTAAAAATAAAAGAAAATTATGACTTGGAGGAATTTATTTATGAAAAATATTACTTTTGATTACAAAAAGGCATTAAACTTTTTTTCTGAAGAGGAACTTGTAAATGTAGGAGAGCAGGTAACGGTTGCACACCGTATGCTTCACAACAAAACGGGTGCTGGTAACGACTTTTTGGGTTGGGTTAATTTACCAAAGGATTATGACAAGGAAGAGTTTGGCAGAATAAAGGCTGCTGCTGAAAAAATTAGAAACAATTCTGATGTTTTGATTGTTATAGGTATAGGTGGTTCATATCTGGGTGCTAAGGCTGCAATTGATTTTCTTCAAGGGCCTTTTTACAATTTTAATTCCGGCACACAAATTTTCTTTGCAGGTAACAGTATAAGCCCCAATTATTTGAATGGTTTACTCAAAACAATAGAGGGCAAGGATGTGTCTGTTAATGTTATTTCCAAATCAGGCACAACAACAGAGCCTGCGATTGCTTTCAGAATTTTCAAGGAATATCTTGAAAAGAAGTATGGTAAAGAGGAAGCAAAAAACAGAATTTTTGCAACCACCGACAAAGCCAAGGGTGCTCTTAAGAATCTCGCTGACAAGGAAGGCTATGAAACCTTTGTTGTTCCGGATGATGTTGGCGGAAGATTTTCTGTTTTGACTGCTGTAGGACTTCTCCCGATTGCAGTTTGTGGTACTGATATTGAAAAAATTATGGAGGGAGCTGCGTATGCCTCAGATTTATATGCAAATGAAAATCTTGAGAGCAATGAATGTTATCAATATGCAGCAATAAGGAACCTACTTTATCGCAAAGGCAAAACAGTTGAAATGCTTGTAAACTATGACCCTGAACTTCAGTATTTCATCGAATGGTGGAAACAGCTTTATGGCGAGAGTGAAGGTAAGGACAACAAGGGAATATTCCCATCAGGTGCAAGTTTTTCGACAGATCTTCATTCAATGGGTCAATATGTTCAGGAAGGACTTCGCAATCTGTTTGAGACTGTACTTTATGTTGAAAATCCAAAGGATGATATGATTATCGCAGAGGATAAGGATAATGTTGACGGACTTAATTTCCTGGCAGGAAAAACAATGGATTTTGTCAACAAAAAGGCGTTTGAAGGTACTCTTTTGGCTCATACAGACGGAAGTGTTCCTAATCTTATCTTAAAGCTTAAGGCTCTTGATGAATATACTTTGGGACAACTTATATACTTTTTTGAAAAAGCTTGTGGCATAAGCGGTTATATGCTTGGGGTAAATCCTTTTAATCAGCCCGGAGTGGAAAGCTACAAAAAGAATATGTTTGCACTTCTTGGAAAGCCCGGATATGAAGCTGAAAAGGATGCTTTAGAGAAAAGATTGAAATAATTGGAAAAAAGATTGAAATAATTAAAAAAAAGTATTGTTAATTTTAAAAATATATGATATTATATATTTGGTAGAAAAAATACATTAAATGTATTAATTACGGAAAGGCGGTATGCTATTATGATTAAAATTCACATTGGACTCAAAGGTAGTGGCAAAACAAAAAGAATTATCGATGATGTAAACAATGCTATTTCGGTTGAAAAGGGAAACGTGGTTTGCATTACAGAAGGTAATCGCCTTATGCATGACATAAACAGAAATGCAAGATTGGTGGATACAGCGCCTTTTGATATCAAGAATTTTGATATGTTTACAGGCCTTTTGTGCGGAATAATTGCTCAGGACTTTGATATTACACATATCTTTATTGACAGCGTTTTCAAAAGCGTTCCATCTGCAGATTTTACTACAATTGACAGCTTTATTGAAGCACTTGAAATGCTTGAGGAAAAGTTCGGTGTGTCATTTACTCTTATGATCAGTGCCGATGAGAGTTCTGCAACTGAGTTGGTTAAGAAGTACATCGCTTAACTTAATAAATCTGTTTTAACTTTGATTTAACTACTTGGGGAGCATGGTCGGCTGAAACCGACTTTGCTCCTTTGTGGGTTATTGATTATTTATTTTTTTGAAGGGATATGATTGTGATGCATTACATCAGTACAAGAAACAAGGGAATTAAGCTGAATTCGGCAGCGGTAATCAAAAAAGGATTATCCGAAGAGGGCGGTCTTTTTGTACCGCAGCAAATTCCATCGCTTGCAGAAAGCGATATAAAAAAGCTTATAGATATGAACTATATCGAAAGGGCTGTGTATGTTCTTAAGTATTTTCTGACGGATTATACCGAGGAAGAACTGCGTGAATGTGCGTCGGGTGCTTATGGTGGGGGAAAATTTTCATCTGAATCGCCTGCCCCGCTTGTTAATCTTGAAAAAGGTCTTAATGTTCTTGAACTCTGGCACGGACCAACTTGTGCTTTTAAGGATATGGCACTTCAGATTTTGCCTTATTTCCTCACAAAAGCAATGGTTAAAACGGGTGAGGATAAAACGGTTGTTATTCTTGTTGCTACATCAGGAGATACAGGCAAGGCTGCTTTAGAAGGGTTCAGTGACGTTAATGGCACAAAGATTATTGTTTTCTATCCAAGCGAAGGTGTAAGTGATATTCAAAAACTCCAGATGATTACCCAAAAAGGCGAGAACGTTTTTGTTTCAGGCATTATAGGAAATTTTGATGATGCACAATCCGGTGTTAAGACTATATTTACTGATGCTGATGCTGAAAAAATGTTCCTTAAGAACAATTGCGTTATTTCTTCTGCAAACTCGATAAACTGGGGCAGACTTGTTCCGCAGATTGTTTATTATGTTTCAGCTTATTGTGATATGGTTGCAAGTAATGAGGTTGAGATGGGTAAGCCGATAAATGTTTGCGTTCCAACGGGTAACTTCGGCAACATTCTGGCTGCATACTATGCTATGAAAATGGGTATTCCAATAAAGCGTCTTATCTGTGCATCAAACTCAAATAATGTGCTCACTGAATTTATTAAAACGGGAGAATATAATAAAAACCGCAAGTTCCACACCACAATTTCGCCATCTATGGATATTCTTATTTCAAGTAATCTTGAAAGGCTGCTTTTTGACCTTTCGGATAATGACGACAGCAAGGTTTCCGGATGGATGAAGGCACTTAACTCTGATGGCGTGTATCGTGTCCCTGAAGAAATCAAAGAAAAGCTCTCAGAAGTGTTCTGGGCAGGCTGCTGTGATGATGTTTCTACAAAGGAAACAATAAATTCAACCTATAAAAAGTACAACTATACTGTTGATACACATACAGCTGTGGCAATTGATGTTTATAACGCTTATAAGGAAGAATCAGAGGATGAAACACCTGCGGTAATTGTTTCAACAGCAAGCCCGTTTAAGTTTAATCAGAGCGTGCTCTCCGCACTTGGCAAGGAAGCTGATGCGGAGGGGCTTGATGATTTCCAGCTTCTTGATTTGCTTTCAGCTGTATCGGGAATGGAAATTCCAAAATCCTTAATTCAGCTTAAAAATTCGGAAAAGAGATTTACAGGCGTTTGCGGAAAGGACGAGCTTTTAGATACTGTAAGTGGGTTTATAAAAAGTCGGATCGTA
>JAZNMD010000072.1:0-8684 GCA_045579385.1 Clostridia bacterium | reverse complement strand
AAAGGGATCTGCGCTATATATAAGTCAAAATATTGATTTTGGTGTACTTAAGGGGTTGGAAAAATGGGAAAAACTTTTTGAGTATTATTTAACTTTTCGTAATAAAATTGGTTTTGTTGAAATAGCTAAAAATCTTAGAAGAAATCCTGTTTTTTTCTATTTTAGGATTTTTGGAATGAGACTTTTTTATAAAATTTATAGATAATAATAAGGAAAAATTATGATTCCTAAAACAATACACTATTGTTGGTTTGGCAGAGGACCTAAATCAGATATTGCTCAAAAATGTATGAATAGTTGGAAAAAGTATTGTCCCGACTATACACTTATCGAATGGAATGAAGAAAATTTTGATGTTAACGCTTGTCCTTTATATGTAAGGCAGGCATATGAGTGTAGAAAGTGGGCGTTTGTTTCAGATTATGTTCGCTTGAAAGTTGTGTATGATTATGGCGGTATATATTTGGATTTAGATGTCGAATTGATAAAGCCTTTGGATAGCTTATTGGCTAATTCAGCCTATTTTGGTAGAGAAGATTCATATCATGTAGCGACAGGATTGGGGTTTGGTGCAGAAAAAAGTTCCATAATACTAAGGATGTTAATGGATGATTATGATAACATTCCATTTGTTTTAGAGGATGGCTCAATAGATGATACACCATGTCCTGTGCGTAATACAAAAGTTTTTGAATCTCTTGGATTTGTTGTAGGAAATTCTGTTCAAACGTTAGATGGAGGTATTGTAATTTATCCATCAAATTGGTTCTGTCCAATTGATTATTATACCGGTAAAAAAAGCTTTACAAAAGAGACGGTTTCAATACATCACTATTCTGCAAGTTGGCAAACTCCGGAGCAAAGGAAGCATCATATTAAAATTGCCAGGAAGAATAAAGCGCAATTATACAAAGAAATGATTCTTAAACTTCCCAATAGGGTGATGATTGGTATTCTTGGGAAAGAGAGGTACAACAATTTTAAAAAAAGGATAAAAGGTTGATATAGAAGTTTTTTAACTCAAAATATACGATATATATTTTAAGCTTTTTGAAGTTGTTGATAAACTCATATATAAATGAATTCATATTTAAACGCAAGTTGTTTTATGATTAAGGGAGAGAAAGATATGCCCAAAATAAGTGTTATAGTTCCTATTTACAAAGTTGAACAGTATTTGCAACGTTGCGTTGACAGTATTATATGTCAGAGTTTTGAATCTTTTGAATTAATACTTGTGGATGACGGAAGTCCGGACAATTGTGGTAAAATATGCGATGAATATGCATTTAACGACACCAGAATACACGTAATACACAAAGATAACGGAGGCTTATCGTCAGCAAGAAATGCAGGTATAGAGTATACATTGCGCAATTTATCAGTTGATTGGATATGTTTTATTGATGCTGACGATTATGTATCTCCATATCATTTGGAAAATTTGGCCAAATCAGCCTTAATGTTCCCAAATTGTTATATTTATGGAGGTATGGTTACAGCGGAATATAGATCAAACGAACTTGTTTCTATAGTTGAGCGTCCCCCGTATGATAGAATCGCTGTTGATGAAAAAGAACAGTTTTTTATATTACAAAAAAGAGGATATATTGGATATGCTTGTAATTCTCTTTTTTGTGTAGAAATAATAAAGAAGGAAAAATTGTTATTTTCATATGATTTTATTATTGAAGATTTGCCCTTTGTTTTGTCGTATATTAAACATATTGATAGTTTAGTTTATACAGGGTACTGTGATTATTTCTATAGGACCGACGAGAGGGAAACTTTATCAAGAAAGTATCATCAAGAAACTTTTAAAAAGTGGGCAGAAAAATATAATGTCTCTATGGAGTTTATAAAAACAAGCATTATCAAAGAAAATCAAGCTGTTTTATTAACAGATATATCAAATTATTATCTTTCTTTGTTTTTGTTAAGCATCGAGAATACGTTTGATAAGAGAAATACTTTAAAGTTCTTTCACAAAATAGAGTATAACAAAGCTATTATTCAAAGTGATGAGTTTATAACATGTGTTCAATACGCTAACACTTCTGAAAGTAATAGCAGATATGTAAGGATGCTTAGTAAAGGGAAATATAATAGGGCTCGATTATATAGGAGAGCAGTTTTATTATTCAATCGAAGAGGGAAAGGAAACAAAATATGAACATAATCGGTATGATACCAGCAAGAGGTGGTTCTACAAGGTTTAATAACAAGCCCTTAGCTTTGATTTGTGGCAAGCCTATGGTATATTGGGTATGGAAGCATTCTAAAGAGGTTGACTGTTTTTCTGAGGTTTATATTGCTACTGACAGCGATGAGATAAGAAACATTGCAGAAAGCTTCGGCGCAAAGGTTATTATGACGTCATCTGACTGTGAAACAGCCACCGAAAGACTATATGAAGTGTCTAATAAAGTTCAAGCAGACCTTTACGTTATGATTAACGGTGACGAGCCGTTGGTTTTAGCGGAAGATATAAAAAAATGCATTCCGTTAACCATACCTGAGGATGGTTTTTACGTTTCTAACTTAATGACAGATTTTTCGAACCCCGTAGAGGTTGTTGATCCAACGAACTTAAAAATTGTTACAAATAAAGACGGGATATGTTTGTTTATTTCCCGTGCACCGATTCCTTTTCCTAAAGGTGCTATGGATTATACATATCAAAAATTTGTTGGTGTTGGTGCGTTCACCAAAAAAGCGCTGAAGTATTATCACGAAACACCACGTGGACCTATAGAAAAAATTGAGGAGAATGACTCTTTTCGTTTTATAGAAAATCGTAAGGATTGTTATTATATAAACGCACATTGCAAAACTTTGTCTGTAGACACACCTAAAGATAGGGTAGCAGTTGAAAAGTTTATGTTAGCAAATGGATTGGCAGAGTGAGGTGAAATATAATGTTTCAACTTATAGCAGGACCTTGCGTAATTGAAAATGAAAAAATTACTTTCGATATTGCAAAATCATTGAAAGTTATTTCTGAAAAACTTAATATTCCTTTTACATTTAAAGCTTCTTTTGATAAGGCCAACAGAACATCTTACAGCGCATTCCGTGGCCCCGGTATTGAAAAAGGGCTTGATATCTTAAGCGATATAAAGGAAAGCCTGAACGTAAATATTTGTACTGATATACACGAGCCTTGGCAGGCCGAGATTGTGGCTAAGGTTGCCGATATTATACAAATACCGGCATTTTTGTGTAGACAAACAGATTTGTTAATTGCTGCGGCAAAAACAGGGAAAAAGATTAACATAAAAAAGGCGCAGTTTCTTGCCCCGTGGGATATGAAAAACTGTGTTGAAAAAGTTCGTTCTGCGGGAAACAATAATATTATGCTATGCGAGCGCGGGACAAGCTTTGGCTACAACACATTGGTTGTAGATATGACAAGCATTGGCATTATGAAAAGCTTTGGTGTGCCTGTGATTTTCGATGCTACTCACAGTGTACAAAAACCGGGCGGAAATGGAACAAGTTCGGGTGGCAATCGTGAATTTGTTGCTCCGTTAGCAAAATCTGCTATAGCAGCAGGCGCGGATGGTTTGTTTTTCGAAACTCACATAAATCCGGATAAGGCTTTGTCTGATGGTTCGAATATGGTTCCTTTGAATGAGATAGAAGCTTTGTTATCTCAGTTGATTAAGATTTATGAAGTTGTCCACTGATATGGAGATAGTTATGCAAAAAATTGACTTTGTTGCAGAAGCACAATCGGTTTTTGAAAAAGAGTTAAATGCTATTATAAAAACAAAGCAGTGTTTAGATAAAAACTTTAATCAAATTGCAACTTTGATATACGAGTGTAACGGCAAAGTGATTTTAACAGGGATGGGTAAACCGGGGCATATCGGTACAAAAATTGCAGCAACATTTGCAAGCTTGGGTATACCTGCGTTTTTTATGCATCCTGGTGAAGCAATGCACGGTGATCTTGGGATGGTTGAAAGACAAGACATAGTTATTCTAATGAGTTATAGTGGTGAAAGTACCGAGATAACAGCCCTTTTGCCGATACTTTCGGAAATAGGCTGTGCTACTGTTGCCATAACAGGGAAAGATCATTCAACTCTTGCAAATGGGTGTGCGTATAAGTTTGTTTTTCCACAATTTGATGAAGCTTGTTATATGCATCTTGCACCTACATCCAGTACAACAGCTTTGCTTGTATTAGGAGATGCTTTAGCTTTGGCTGTTTCAAAAGCGAAGAATTATACTGAGCGTGATTTTGGATTCCATCACCCAGCAGGCTCATTAGGCAAGCGTTTGCTTGTCAAAGTTAAGGATTTGATGCATTCTGACAAGAAAAACGCTGTTGTGCTAGAAGGCTGTTCGTTGAGAAACGCAATTGTTGAAATGAGCGCAAAGGGGCTTTGTATGGTTAGCATTGTTGATAATAACGGATGCTTGAAAGGCTTAATCACCGATGGCGATTTGCGCCGCATGCTTGAGAAGAATGTTGATGTGTACACTGAAACGGTTGACAATGTTATGACGCGTTCACCATTGGCGGTAGATAGTCGCGATATGGCGGTTAATGCTCTTCAATATATGAATGATAAGCACATTACGTGTATGCCTGTTTTGGACGAAAGCAATGTTGTTGTTGGCGCAATTTTGATGCAGGATATATTAAAGGCGGGGATAATTCAATGAGTGTGAAAATACTTGTAATGGATGTTGATGGCACTTTAACAGACGGATCCATTTATGTTGGAGCTAATAGCGAGGTAATGAAGAGCTTTAATGTTAAAGATGGCTATGCAATTGCACACATTTTGCCAACCTTGAGCATAACACCTATCATAATAACGGGCAGAAGTTCAGAGATTGTAGAGAATCGTTGCGAGGAGCTTGGTATAAAGCACTGTTATCAAGGCGTTTCAAATAAATTAGAAACACTTAAAGATATTTCAAAAAATATGGGGATATCAACTGATGAGATCGCCTATATTGGCGACGATATTAATGATTTGGAGTGTATAAACTTCTGTTCACTTACTGCGTGTCCGTGCGATGCGGTTGATGAAATTAAAAATGCAGTGTCATATGTTTGCATTGCCGCGGGTGGCAAAGGTGCTGTGCGTGAATTCGTTGAGTATATATCCAAATAAAGGATATAGAAGGGTGCTGTAAAAAAGGGTAAAATTTACTACAGCCCTAAAAACAAATAAATTTTTGAGGTTTTTTCGCCAATCAAGGATAAGAAAGCAAGAAAGCCTAAAAATTGTGGAAAAACAGTCAAAACAAATGGCGGCAGGGCATTTTTGCTCTGTCGCTGTGTTGGTTTTGTGGAGAACATTTATGTTAAGCGCGTATTAAGCGAAAACTTTTTGGAATAACTGCGTTTGAATATTCCGCGGTAAATTGAACACCTGGACCGCAGAAGTTGAACAGTGTGACCGATGAAGTTGAAAAGTGGAGAAATACAGGGTAAGATGTTGCTACACGCGAAAGCGTGAATACAACATAAGGAGGTCATAGATATGACCAATTACCGTGAGATACTGAGGTTGGATAGCCTTGGACTCAACAAAACCCAGATTGCCGAAGCCTGCGGATGCTCAAGAACGACAGTTATCACTGTGCTGAGGCAGGCAGAAGCAAACGGCATCCGGTATCCGTTGCCTGAAAACATTTCGGACAAAGCTCTCGCGGCAAAGCTGTATCCGTCCATGCCGGATAAGCCCAGCTACAAAATGCCGGACTACGAGTACGTTCACAAAGAACTCCAACGTAGCGGTGTCACATTGAAGCTGTTATGGCTTGAATATTGCGAAAAGTGCCGCGAGACCGGAGAGATCCCGTATCAGTCAACGCAGTTCAACAAGTATTACAGCGACTACATCGTCAAAAACAATGCAACTATGCATTTGAATCACAAGCCGGGTGAGATCATGCAAGTGGACCGGGCGATACAGCTTGTGTCATCGACACCGTAACCGGCGAGATCATTCCTGCATATCTCTTCGTCTCATCATTGCCGTACAGCGGATATGAGTATGCCGAGTCGTTTTTCTCTATGAATCAGGCGTGTTGGATCGCTGCTCATGTCAATGCGTTTCGGTATTACGGTGGCGTCACCCGCGTTCTGCAATGCGACAACCTGAAAACCGGAGTCATAACCCACGGACGAAGCGAAGTGACGCTGAACAAGGCGTACAGCGAAATGGCAGAGCATTACGGCACAGCGATTCTTCCGTGCCGTGTAAGAGTCCCCAAAGATAAAGCCATGGTCGAAGGCACCGTGGGCGTTATCTCAAACTTCATTCTCGGAGCGCTTCGCAACAGACGTTTTCTGTCCTTGAATAACCTGAACACAGCGGTATTTGAGCGACTGGAGATGTTGAATAAAGCGCCTTTTCAAAAAAGAGACGGCAGTAGGGCCTCTGAATTCGAGGAAGAAAAGCCCTTTCTGCTGTCTCTTCCTGCAAGACCTTTTGAAATTGCGGAATGGAAGATTACTACGGTAGCACCGAATTACCACATTTCCGTGGATAAGCAAAACTATTCGGTTCCATATGAATACATCAAGCAAAAGGTGGATGTACGCATCACCAAATCGACCATGGAGGTCTTCTTCGGCGGAAACCGTATCTGTTCGCATCCAAGACTTTACGGCAGAGCCAATCAGTACAGCACTGTCGAGGCGCATATGCCGCCTAACCACCAACAATACATACAGTGGAACGGGGACATATTTCGCAAGTGGGCATCTAAGATTGGACACCATACAGAAACTGTGCTTTCTGCTATTCTCAGCGGCTACAAGGTTGAGCAACAGGGCTACAAATCGCGCATGGGCCTTTTGAAGTTGGCAGACAAATACACACCTGAGCGTCTTGAAAATGCTTGCGCCAAGGCATTGACCTTTACACCGCGTCCCTACCTCAAAAACATACAGGCTATTCTGTCTTCCGGTCAGGATCGCAGTAGTGAACCGACAGAACAGGAAGAAAATCCTGAATCATCGCAATACGGATTTACCCGTGGCGCAGAGTATTACACAGGGAGGAAAAACGGATGCTAACCGAAAATACCGCAAACAAATTACAGGAAATGGAGCTTGCCGCGATGGCAAGAGCATTTAAGGCTCAGCTTAGTGATTTCAATGTTGCATGGTTATCTTTTGAAGATCGCTTTGGACTCCTTGTCGATTAGGAATGGACGTCCCGAAAAAACAATCATTTGAAGCGTCTCATCAAAAACGCAAGATTCTCAGAGTACGGCACTTATGTAGAGGATATTGAATACCACGCTGATCGGAATCTTGATGCGGCTCAAATCGCCCGTCTTTCTACCTGCGACTACATATCCGAACGGCATAATGTCATGCTTTTCGGTGCTACGGGTAGCGGTAAGACATATATTGCTTGTGCGCTCGGTATGGCTGCCATCCGCAATTTTCTTTCGGTCAGATACGTCAGACTGCCCGAATTGCTTGCTAAACTCGCTATTTCGAGAGGTAACGGTACCTTCCGAAAGATCATACAGCAGTACAAGAAGCCGGCCCTGCTCATCCTTGACGAATGGCTTTTGTATCCGCTCAAGAAAACCGAAGCGAGAGGCCTTCTCGAAATTGCAGAGGCGAGATACAAAAAGGCGTCGACAATATTCTGTTCTCAATTTGACGTTCCCGGATGGACAAGATTGGGGATCCCATACTTGCCGATGCCATATGTGACCGCATCGTTCATGATTCTTACAGCATTGTGGTTGAGTGCAAAGAGTCCATGAGAAAGAGGAAAGGAGTGCAGGAAACCGATGTATAAGGAGCCTTCGGCTCATCGGGCTCTGCCCGAACCCGAGGTTTAACGCATTTGGATTTTCCGGGAAGAGTGGTGAAATGTGCGTCAAACAAAAAAGAAGAGTAACCCTTGCACGTGTGGCGCATGGAATCACTCTCCCCGCTAAATCCCGTATACGGCGCTCAGGTCGGTCCTCACCGTTGCCCTATCCTTCGTTACGGCTAAAAGCATCTTCATGATACTGTGCAATGCCTTGGTTGTCAATGTACAACCTTCGCGGTCGGAGTGTTCAATTTGAGCGGCGTAGGTGTTCAACCAATGCGGTCGTACTGTTCAATTCACAACGGTTAGGGTGTTCAACGACGGCGGAATATTCAGCGTTTTTGTGCGATTTTGCTGTAATTTTGCGTGTAGCTTGTTGATATTGTACGCCATAGCTATTATCAAAATCTCTATGCGCACATTTTCCGTTCCACGCAAGAGAAAACGTCTGAAATGGCAATTTTCTTTTATCACACCAAAAGCACCCTCCGACTGTATGGAGCGGTTCATTCGCAAAAGGATGCCTAATTCACCGGTAATCCGTATACGTGATTCTTCTCTCTGTCTAATAAAGTTTTTAGACACCTGTAGTTTTCTGTTACCCTCTGCTTTGGTACACTGCTTTTTATGTGGGCAGCCTTCACAGTTTTCGCACTCGTAATAAGTTACTTCGCTGCAAAAACCTGTCTTACTCTTTCGCTCTCCGGTATATCTAGCTGTGAGCCTTTGACCGTTTTGGCAGATATAATAATCTTCCTCGGCATTATATTCCATATTCTCACGAAGCGCCATATTACTCTTGAATTTCTTGGTTTTGGAGCGTTCGTAGTTAGCAGGCTTAATGTAACATTCTGTACCACTGCCCTCGAAAAA
>JAZNMD010000071.1:0-13671 GCA_045579385.1 Clostridia bacterium | reverse complement strand
CCTTCACCGCGACTACATCAAGCAGCATAAGAGAGGCAAATACACCACGCTATTAACCGAGGGCAGACTTAACTCATACCTTCAAGAAATTGACGTACAAGCCAATTCGATGGTTGAAGCCATAGTAGCTAACCTTGCCCGCGAACGCGGCATAGACGAAGAATTAAAGGCTTCTGATGCCCTGAAATGGGTTGCCGAGATGAACAACATCAAGGCAAGTGCGGAAGAAATTGTTTTGCGGGAGGTGATCTATCAATGAAGTCGATCATCAACGAGCTTTGGCACGGTAATATCGTACCGCAAGAGGATAGCAGGACGAACTCAAAGGAAATGAAAGAACTTCTTGGCTATATGTCGCGCCACCACGAGGACTTGGAAAAGAGCTTTAGCGATGAGCAGAAAGAAGTCTTTGAGAAATTCCACGATTGTTGGAGTGAGTATATGAGCTTGGCGGAGGCAGCCATCTTTGAGTATGCGTTCAAGCTCGGTATGCAAATAGCGATTGAAACATTAACCGAATAAGCACTCGGCGGCGAGAGAAATCTCGCCGCCTTTTCTGTTTGCAAATAAACCGTCATAAACCGACGATAAACAATCATAACTGATTGACAAATAGATGATATTATAGTATAATAAAGTAAATAATTGTATCTTTTTGTCGAAGGAGAATTGAAATGACTAACGAAACGGAAAGATGGTATTCACTCAAAGAGATTATGGAGCACCTTGGTGTCAGCCGAGATACTGTGCTCGTATGGATTGCAAAGCGCAATATGCCTGCTTCAAAGGTTGGACGTCTTTGGAAATTCAAGGTGTCAGAGGTTGATGCTTGGGTAAAAGCAGGAAACGCAGCTGAGAAATAATTGAACGGAGGATTGCTTAATGCTTTTTGAGTTGGTAAAACGTATCAGAGAAGAATTTGCTTCTTCACGTTTTGAGTTGATAAGTCAAATTGCCATCTCGGACAATGAATACGAAGAACTCTTGCAATACGTTCGTGATAAGGTTAAAAACTCATATGTTCAAATGCTTGTTCCGTCAGATGAAGTCCTTTCGGTTGCGATGGTACAAATAGCTATTCGTGTATATTCCGAGGGTAACTATTGGGATTATTTCGACGAGGAAGTTGGTATTGAAATCTCGCAGAGTAAAAAGTATTATTTTGCACAGATTTTCGCAAAAACCATACAGAAATACAAGCTGTTTGAGTTGGAACAAGAGAATCAATCTAAGTATTCATACGTAGAAAACATAAAGGCTCACGCTTTTGTTCCTAACAAATATCTGCACAATTACTTTGACTTTTTGTTCTCGTTCTATGATAGAAACTTGTTCCGTCAATTAACAGACGAAATTGACGAAGATATTGATGACTTGATCGGATTCGTATCAGAGTCTTTGAGCAGAAGCGGTGACGTTGTTTCTATTGAAAAAAGCGGTAACAAACCTGCTAAATCATATAAGCTACTTAAGGCAACAAGAGCTTTGATAGCTCAATCCACGTCAACCGTTGTAAGTGATACGTTTTTTGACCATCTCGTTTTGATGGACAACTATTACTATGACGGTAAATTGCCGCCAAAGGCAGACCGTTTTTCCGAAGCATTCCAAGAGTGGGTTGAAAAGAAGAACAGCGAAATAAACGCTTCTGATAGTATCAGCAGAAAACGCAAGGCAAAAGAATCGTTCTTCCACAAGCCGCACTTTTTGATTGATCGCAACAACAGCCAGCTTTATCTAATGATTCCAAGCCAAAAGTTTAGGACTGAGGGCTTTGTGAATGATGCCAAGGTTGAAATTTGTGTTGGTGGAGAGTTGATCACTAAACACCTTGAAGTGTATAAAGCATACGGTGTATTGGTTTCAGAAGAAATCAAACTGCCCATTACAGACTTGTTTGCCGAATACAAAGTGATTATCTCTGCAAACGCAACTCAAGAATACCTGATACCGAGCAAAGAGTATCGTGTATTCGACGAGGACTTTGACGAAAACAGCAAGCTGAAGAAAGGCACGAACTATTTGTTGGTTCAGAAAGGCTTGTATGTCAGTGGTAATATAACAGAACGTTTTGTTAATACAGCTTGCGATTTGTGGGATGAGTATTGTTACGATGATGTGTCTGAGAACTCTGTAATTTATATCAACGGCAAACCGCTGTCTTTGATTGGAGAATTTTCGGACAAGCCATTGTTCGAGTGTGTTTCTAAAGAATATTTGCTCTATAAAAATGGACGTCAAGTTCAAACCGCGTATAAGCATCCGATTGTTTCTTTCAAAATCAATAAGGGAATGCTGCCAAGAACGAGATTGTTTGTAAATGATGATATTTATAGCATCGAAAATGGTTGCAATATTACCGTGTTCGATTTTCCCACTGAAAAAGATGTTGTAGGTGTATCAATTGATTTGGACACACTCTTGCCGTGTATGGACGGAGTATACCAAATCAGCTTGGATGAACCGGGAAAGAATCCTCATTTACTAACTCGCTATATTCTGATTACAGAATTAAGATGCCGAACAAGTAAACCAAGATATACTTTTTGTAGTACGGCGGAAATAAAGCTTTCTGGTGATTACATCACCAACCCCTTAAATTGTTATATGAATGAATATGGCGAATATGTGGTTAATTTGTTAGAGGGCAACGAAGCGGGAGAGTTTGAACTTGAATTTCAAAAGGAAATATATAAGCTTTTAGTTCCGTTAAGAGTTTTCAAGTTTGGATTTGAAAAGCAGTGGCAGTTAATCCGTCCCGAATTTTTATGGTATAGTGATTTAAAGAACGAGTTGTATGTATCTATCCCCGGAGCGACCGATGTTAAAGTCTACTTAAATAAAAATGAGTCAGATTGTATTTGGGGCGATATGTACGATGAGGGCAAATTCAAATTGGATATATCAGAGTTTGTTGCGGAGATAAAGGAAACCACAAGCTCAATGGTATATATCAATCTGATGTTTTGCGACAATCGTTGGCGTAGTATTTCGCTATATAGGGTACAAGTAAGACCGTGGATAGACCGTTTCGCACTTATTTGCGAGAATGGTGCTATGGCTCTTGATGCAAAGTATCAAAGCAGAAATCCCTTGTATGTGGAGTTTTACGACTTTGATACAAAAGAATTAGTGGTTGGAACTCAACTTGAAAATGGGATTACATACCTTCCTCAAATCAGCAGAGATAGGCTTTACACCCTAAAGAGATATGAGGTGGAGAGTGACGAATTTGGCTTTGATGACAACTATATTCCTTTGGGCGAACCATTGCACAAATATGGGTATGTAGATGTATCAGATTTGTCGAATTGCAAAATGTTCATTACCCGGATCTTAAATAAAGAAAGAGGATTGAAGCAGCAATACACTTACGTTGTCTTTGATATACAAAAAGAAACGGATAACGTGTATTTCGGCAAACTGATGTACTCTCCAAAGGTTAAGGGTGGCGCACTGAAGCAAAAGCCTCGTACCTTATTTGAAAAGGTAAGATTTGAGGTGGTTCTTGACGAATCTAAAATTCAAGTTTTGTCGCTGAACATTATCGAGGATGAGGATGCGTTTATTCCGTATTATGATAGTACAGCACAAGTATTGATTAGCGAAAATAGCGACATTCTTTTGAGGTCAAGAGAATTCAAACGCTACATCCCGCTATACGAAGATGAAACAACCTACTATGTAGATTTTAGGAGGGTGAAATAATGCTATTTAGACCTGCTGAAAGTTCAAAGCAGATAGTAGATTTTTATAGAAACTATTTGCTTACGACTTTTCAGACAACCGATGATAAATATAATAGCCAACTCGAAGCGGAGCTTAGGAAGGACGGCGTAATTTCAAGCGGTCCTTTTGTAAGTGTAAGCGATTCATACGAAAAAGAAAAGACTATATCCGAGTTGGTTGGTGAGCGTGTTTTGTGTGAAAGTATGCTTAATCTCGGCAAACTTGATCCGTATGCAAGAAGATTGTACCGCCACCAAGTTGAAGCTACTTTGAAAGCAGGAGAAAAGAAAAATCTTATAATTACAACCGGAACAGGTTCGGGTAAGACGGAGTGCTTTTTGATTCCCGTTGTGAACGAACTTTTGAAGGAACAAGAAGCAGGAACTCTTGGCGCGGGAGTGCGTGCATTGATTATTTACCCGATGAACGCATTGGTTAATGACCAAATACGAAGACTCCGAGAACTGTTCGCAAGTTATGAAGGATGCTCTATCACCTATGGTAAGTTCACGGGCGAAACCGCTGAAGATTTCACTCGCGCAAGGAACGAGTTTGTTGAGCGTGAAGGTATTGAGCCGCCCAAAAATGAGCTTATATGCCGTGATCAGATGCGTAGAACTCCACCAAACATCTTGATAACCAACTATGCAATGTTGGAATACCTCTTGCTTAGACCGGGTGATGTTGCATTCTTTAGCGAAGCAAATGCTGACAAATGGAAAACAATAATCCTTGATGAGGCTCATACATATGGTGGAGCGAAAGGCATTGAGGTAGGTACTCTTTTGAAGCGTGTTAAAGCTATGCTCAAAAGAGATGATATTCAATTCATACTTACATCTGCAACCTTGGGAGATAACAAATCCAATCAGCAAATCGTTAACTTTGCTCAATCTCTGTGTAGTGCGAGGTTTGAAGAAAGTTCAATCATACGTTCTCATACGATAGCACCCTCGAAGCCTGCTAAGGTTGAAAAATTGGACTTTGCTATTTACAAGGATCTTTCCGAAAAAATCAGAGATAATATTGCTTCCTGTGATGTGTTGGAGTGGTTGCGCACCAAAGGCGTTACTATTGCTGCCGATGCAGATGACAATAAATCTCTTGAAAGAACCTTGTTCAATATGATATTGGGCGACTCGTTCTACTATGAATTTAGAACGTTGATGCTCAATCAAACAAAGCCACTAAATCAGATTGCAAGCGAACTCCGTATGGATATTAACGATCTTACGGATTTTATTGCCGTAGCATCCAATGCACAGGTGTCCGGGGATAAACTGTTTGAAGCAAGATACCATATGTTTTTGAGAGGAATTGAGGGCGTTTACGTAACTCTAAATCCCGACAGACATCTGTTCGTTAGAAAAATGGAAACCTACAAGGAGGATCCGTTTTCGGACGATTGCGGTTATAAGGTTTTTGCTATTTCTTTCTGTCATAACTGTAATGCTACTTTCATCGTCGGTCAAACGGAAGATGGATATTTGGTTCAGAAATCCAAATTCAATGATGATTATGAGCCGGAAGTCTACCTTTTAGAAGGCGATTACGACGAGTCAGAGATTGATGAGGCGGAAGCTGATAATAAATATGTTGTTTGTGCGAAGTGTGGTGCGATTACACACGCTACTTCTTTAGACGGTTTATCGTGCGGACACGATAAGCAGTATCACAATTTATTGCGGAAGGTTAAAGAAAAAGGTGACGCTCTGCACAGTTGTCCTTGCTGCCATATTATCAATACTCAGAGAAGCATAGTAAGACCATATTTTCTTGGTAACGAAGCAGCTACAGCGGTTATTGCTACGGGACTTTACAATGTATTGCCGGACTCTCAAATAACTAAAAAGCGCGTTGTTATGGAGGATGATTTCTTTGGAGAAACCGAAGAAATGGAGATTGAAGAAAGGAAAGCGTTGGTCAAGCAGTTCTTAACTTTCTCGGATAGTCGTCAAGCGGCAGCTTTCTTTGCATCCTATTTGGAAACCACCTACCGCAGTAATTTGATGAAGCGAGTAATGACCAAAATCTGCGAGGATAATATCGAGCAGTTTAACAGAGGCGTTAGCTTAAAAGATTTTGTTTCTTTATTTGAAAAACAAATGGAGCAATTGAAAATTGGTACTCCCGTAACGAGAAACAAAACAGCTTGGATTTATGCTATAAAAGAGCTTACAAATTATAAGGCGAAAAACTCTTTGCAGAATAAAGGTATATTGTATTTTGATATAAACATCAATATGCCCGACAATCCTAAGTTGGGTATGAGCGCAAGCGAAGTTACGGCTCTTTTCAAACTGATGGCATTGTATTTTGTTAAGAAGGCTGCCATAGAATTGCCAATTACAGTAAGTAAGGCTGAAAGTGCTGAGATATTTTACAATGGTGTTTCCTTTGGGTTTGTAAAAGACCATACCACACGCAAATACATTGAACCTTGGCTTCCCGCTACCGGCAAGGATAATATTAGAACTTTGCTGATTAAGAGAATTAAGCCTGACTTATCTGATGAAATGGTTATAAAACTGCTGGAGTCTATTTGGTCAAAGCTTAATACAAGCGGTGTTTTATCTTTCGATAGTGCTAATAATCGCTATTTGCTTTCAACAAATGCTATCACGGTTAGAACTGTTGAAAAACTTTATAAGTGTAATGAGTGTAAGATGGTAACGCCGTTCTACCTTAATGGCACTTGTAGTAATCCTAAGTGTAATGGTCATTTAACGGAATATAACTTTGAAGATGCTTTGGAGCACGACCACTATCATAATATTTATCGTCACCTTAATATGACGGATATGATTGCAAGAGAGCACACTGCACAGCTTGGTTCTCAAAAGGCATATACATATCAGAATGAGTTCAAAAACGAGCATATCAATGTGCTGAGTTGTTCTACAACATTCGAAATGGGTGTTGACGTTGGTTCTTTGGAAACCGTCTTTATGAGAAATATGCCGCCCTCTCCCGCTAACTATGCACAGAGAGCAGGACGTGCCGGACGAAGTATAAAGTCCGCGGCATACGCCCTCACATATTGTCCGAACAGTTCTCACGACTTGAACTATTTCAAAAATCCCGTGGATATGATCAAAGGAACGATTATCCCACCTGCGTTTAACGTGGATAATGAGAAAATTGTCCTCAGACACATTTTTGCATCGGCATTTTCGTTCTTTTGGAAGAAAGCTCCCGAGTTGTTTAAGAAAAACATTGGCGAGTTCTTTGATCTTAATGGAATGGCTGAATTAAAGAGCTATCTACAGTCCAATCCCGAAGATTTAAAAGAGTATTTGCAGAATATTGTTAGCCGTGAGTTGCAAGTGTTCTACGGTGTAGATACATTTGCTTGGGTTGACAGATTGTTCTCAGAGGATGCGGATGCTCCCGGTGTTTTTGTGCTTGCATACAAAAAATACTGTACCGACATAGAAGAACTTGAAAAAGCAAGAAAGGATTGTATCAGAGAACAGCGCGGTGTCGCGCCGGGATCTCGAGAGGAAAAAGAACTCACGTTTAGAATTTACAACATTGGCGCATCGCTAAACACTATCAAAGAGCAACGTTTGATTGAGTTCCTTTCACGCAACAATTTAATTCCTAAGTATGGATTTCCCGTAGATACAGTTGAACTTACAAGTCTTGGAAAAGGTGGAGAATTAAAAGATCTGCGCTTGGATAGAGATTTGTTCTCGGCTATTTCTGAATATGCCCCCGACTCTGAGGTGGTTGCGGATGGCAAACTGATTACAAGCCGTTATGTTCGCGTGTTAAACGGCTACTCTTGGCCTAAATACAATTATGCTACATGTAGCGCGTGTCAGACACTAAATCGCACAATTTGGACAGAAAAACTTCCTCAGTTGTGCAGACAATGCGGACACGAATTACCCAAGGGAACAAATCGGTATATAATTCCGAAATTCGGATTTGTTGTTGATAACGCTGAACCCGTTGATGTAGGAACGGATAAACCCGAAAGAACCTATAAAGGATCTATCTCCTATATTGGCGACGGTAAACGTATCGAATCGCACGCATACTCTGTATGCAACAAAAAAGTTGTCTTAGGAACAAGTAAGATGGACGAGCTTGCTGTACTTAATACTTCAAACTTTTTCATTTGCGATGCTTGTGGATATGGCAAAGTATATGATGATAGCAACGATTTGTCGAAGAAGGAAAAGCATCAAAAGCCCGATGGATACAACTGCTCTTGCGATACCTTAACTCGATATTCTATTGGTCACGAATTTCAAACTGACGTTGTCTTACTGAAGTTTGTTTCTGAGAACTTGGTTGATATAAATGAAGCATGGACAATTTTATACGCTTTGCTTGAAGGATTGAGTAAGTGCTTGCATATTGATCGTACAGAGTTATCAGGATGTTTGCATTGGTATAGGAATGAATCGATGGGCAATATGGGAAACTACGGTTTCGTTCTCTTTGATAACACTCCCGGTGGTGCGGGTTACGTTCGTCAATTAAGAAATGTTTCCACATTTATGTCAATGCTCGAGGCCGCCTTGGCTATTGTGAGCAAATGTACTTGCGGCGGCGAGGTAGGAGATACTGCTTGCTACGGTTGCTTGTGTAACTATTATAATCAAAAGCAACACGACATTTTGCAGCGCCGCTATGCAATTGATTTCTTGAACTCGGTTAAAAATGGACAAGATTTCTTCTTTGGTATTCAACTTGAAGATGAAGATGTTGTGCCGCCTGCGGAGGATATTTTGACACAAACCGCATATTTCAATAACGATGGACAAGATCAATCAATGATGTCGTATGATGAAATATGGAATTATTTATCGCAGGATACCGAGGATGAGGATCAATTAGAATTGATTCAAACGATTGCTTCTCAGATGGAAGAAGGTAGCTATGACAAGCCACACTATTCCGCAAGCATTACAACTGTACAAGACGCAACCAAGATCATTGCTGATTTGGTTTGGCCTGCATCTAAAGTATTGCTTTTCTTAAGAGAAAATGCCGAGAGCTATGAGGCAGCTCAATCAACGAATTGGACAAGCTTTTGCCTTGATGATGATTTTAATATTCCCACATTCATTCAAAAAATCAAAAGATAGGAGGCGTTCATTATGGCAATAATGATACCCGAGAAACCCATAGACATACCTATTGGCAGTCACGAAGATGAAATGTTTATTGCACTGTCAAAGCTGCCGGATGAATATTACGTCTTTCATTCTTTTGTTATAATCAACAATGTAAATGGTGTGCAGTACGAAAGCGAAACCGATTTTATCGTTTTCAATCCGCAAAAAGGAATCATCTGCATTGAGGCAAAGGCGGGGCAAGTAAAGTGTGAGTCGGGTAAATGGATGTATGGCTCAGGCATAGAAATGAGCCACGGAGGTCCATATAGAAAGGCTGACTCGGACAAATGGAAACTCCAAAAGTATTTCCAACGTAAAGGTTTGCAAAACCTTTGGGATAAATGCAAAGTGCTTCACGCAGTTTGGTTCCCGTCAATCACGAAGGCATACTTGAATATGATACAGATGCCGTCGGATGGGGATAAAAGCATAACCTTGACAAAAGAATCGCTTACTAACATAAAAGAGGATATTGATAAAATATTCGATATTCAGTTGCCTGCGAATGTGGAAACGAACTTAAATCAAGCGGAAACTCAAAAGGTTTTGTCAATGGTTCTGTGTCCGACATTTGACTTGGTTCCTGCGGTTGCATCCGAGTTAGCTATCAAGAGAAGTGCGTTTAATCGCTTGCTAAAAGAACAATCGGTATTGCTTAACTTCCTTGAAGAACAGCCTTATGCGGTTATAAGCGGAGTGGCAGGTACGGGTAAAACGATGATTGCCGTTGAGAAAGCAAGACGACATTCTGAAATCGGAGAGAAAGTTTTGTTTCTTTGTTATAACAGAAAGCTATGTGACTTCCTTCGCGAGAAATATATGTGTGAGAACGTTCACTACTATACGATAGACGCGCTTGCTTGCTATCTGTGTAATACTTCAACGGCTGATTATGGTCAATTGGAGAACACTTTGATGGAAATGTACTATTCGGGGGTGTTCCCATATAAGCACGTTATCATCGATGAAGGACAAGACTTTGGGCAAAATCGTATAGAGGAATCAAGCGTTATTCAAACCTTGGAAAGCATTGTTTTGAGTGATGAAATCAAGGGCACATTCTACTTGTTCTACGATAAAAACCAACTTGTTCAAGGGCGTCAAATACCACAGTACATTGCCGACTCGGATTGCAAATTAACCCTTTATAAGAATTGCAGAAATACCGAAAACATAGCTATTACATCTATGCGTCCGCTTGGAAAAGACAAGAAGCCAAAGATGTTCCAAGGCTGCGTTAAGGGCGTGTCACCCGACATACATATTGCATCATCTGAAGCCGATTCCTTGGAGTATCTTAACAAGGTTTTGAAGAAGCTTACTGACGAAAAATACGAGGACATTGTAATCCTCACTTGCACAACCGAAGATCAAAGTTGGCTTTCTGCTCATTGTGTCAACGGTAGTTATCCTTTCAATAATCGTCAAATCAAGTTTACCTCTTGCCGAAAGTTCAAAGGTCTTGAAGCTGATGCGATAATATTGGTTGATGTGACAAGGAATACATTCGATGTAGGTGGCAACAACTTAGTCTTTTATGTTGGTGCATCGCGTGCGAGATTCCGCCTTAGCATCATAGTCAATATGAGTGATGATGAGTGCAAATTCGTAAGCGAAATCCTTGGAAATACACTTCAAGGTAAGCCGCCAAAGAAGATGTTAGCTGCGTCTCTTAATGCACTGTTGCAGTAAGGTATACGGTTTTACATTTGTGGTTCAATAGAATGGGAGGTGGATAGTATAAATTCTCACATTCAAATGCCGAAATGTGTTTTTAAGGAGTTTGCTAAGGATAATAATGGGTTCTATAAGTATAATATACAAAGTGGAATTATTAATCGAGGCTTTCCTAAAAGCACATTCACAGAAGAAGGCTATTACTCCGATACAATGGAGAAAATGCTAAATAGATTTGTGGAAACTCCTTTGAAAAAGTTACTTGATTTTGCAAGAGAGTTGCCGACAAAACCATTACCTATTGTGTTAGATGATGAAATCAAAGAAATTGCTTTAGTTTTTGTAAAATCTTTAATAGCTCGTAGCCCCACTCTATATTCTGCTGTTCGTAAAAACAGTTTCTTTTTTCAATTTGCAAGCGAACAAAACCAGCACGACATTATTGTTAATTATGCAATGAGAGAGAAGAAAATGGAGGAACTTTTTTCAAAATTTGATCTATCGTTTATGATAAACGAAACCACAGTACCGTTTGTTCTTCCTACTCGCGGTATATATGAATATCGAATCAACGGCATCTTATGTATGAATGTTCCTCTAAATCCCAATTGCGCTATTTTCTTCAAGGAAAAAGGCAAGGCAATACATAAATCAAACGATGGAGAAACGGAAATAACAATACTCCCCGAAGGATTTGATGATGTTGCAAGGAAAATTAATAGTTTTGCTTTACAAAGACAGTTGCAAGACAGAATTGGTTATATTGTGTGTCATCAAAAAGAAGTTCTCAATTCTCTTATAAAAGTTTAAAGAAGCCGCTATCAAAGTGTGATTACCACGCCGCGATAGCGGCTTTTTCTTTTTGCTCGCGGGTTGTAAATTTTGAAAATGGGGGTACGGTTTTGCCTTTCTCAAGGCTTCTATATGAGAGGATTTTTTGAAAAGCACCTACGAATTTACTTGCTGCCAAGGCTATTAAGTAGAGAACTTTTTTGCTTGGCATCTAATAAATCGGGCATTCTCGTCGGCTATTATATGAGAAGAAATTTTGCTTGTCCCGTTTAATTTTGGTGTTTCCTATGGCTATTAAGTGAGAGGAAAAACGAAAACAATTTATGAATATTTCAATCAGACCACGCACTTTTTTTCAAAAAGCTCCTTTTACATAAGTAGAGGGATAAATTTTCAAGATATACCCCCTAAAAATAGTAGTTTGGTGGCAATAGATGAGGATATTTTCTTTGAAGCCTTAAGTTTTGCTTCTTCTCAAGGCTATTAGGTGAGAGGGAGTTTGTAAACATACTTTGAATTTTTGAAAAAACACCCAGCCAAAATGCTATTCTCGTGGCTATTAAGTGAGGGAACTTTTGCAAAACACCCCACCAAAATGCTTTTATAGTTGCCTTTATATAGGTAGGGAAAGGAAATTTTTATTGGTTAGGGTGGTCACTTAGCATTGAAAACTACTTTTATATAAGTAGAGGGATTGAAAATTTTGTCCGCTCAATTACCCATGCGAAGTCCCTTATAAAGTGAATGGGAATTGAATTTTTACTTTCAAAGATTCCCTTACGAAACGGCACATATAGTAGAGGGAAACGCGTAAACATTTTGTAAATTAAGTTGATTTTCGGTTGTGCAAGGCGCTCTGAATTCCTTTGTATAAGTGAGGGGGTACTGTAAAAAGCTTTGAGAAATTTTCAAATTAGTTGCCCTTTTGATGTCGTTTCGTTGGCTACCAATTGAGGTAACATCAACGTTAATCTTGCGTATCAAGTACGCTTCTTTCTTACATATCGCGCCTTAAAAGTCGCAGGAAATTACCGCCCGGGAAGGAGAGAAATGGGCTTCGCCTTGCGGCTCGGAGGAGCGATGCCGAGTGGGTTTTCTCACAAACAATTGATGCTTGCAGAGCGTCCGTCACTCTGAGCAAGCACTGCCTTTGTCATTACAACGGCGCTTGGCTTGCTTTTGTGTCTTTCACTCTTAGCAAGCATTGGATTTGGATAGCCAAATCCATCTTGCCGACTGTTCGCCACTCGTTGCGAGGGGAGTATCCCCAAACCCCACTCGGTTTTAACAACAGTTTCACATCGAAAGGAGAGCAACAATGATACAAGAAATTTTATCAAAGCAACTTGAAACACAAGACGATGCTAACCGCATCGTGTACCTACCGACAGACAAGCTCCATACCTTTGCCGAGCATCCGTACAAGATCATCGACAACGACGAGATGGAGAGCCTTGTTGAGAGCATCAAGACGCAAGGAGTTCTCACACCAATCGTCGTGCGTCCGACAGAGAACGGCGAGTATGAAATCGTATCGGGACACCGTCGTGTATTTGCTTGCAACAAGCTCGGAATTTTTGAAGTTCCTGCCGTGGTGAGAGAGCTTACGAGAGAAGAAGCAATCGTCGTGATGGCAGACTCAAATCTTCACCGCGACGGATTGCTGCCGAGCGAGAAAGCCTTCGCCTACAAGATGAAGCTCGATGCCATCAAAAGACAAGGCGAACGCACCGATCTAACTTCTGACCATCGTGGTCAAAAGTCGCTCACCTCGGTGGAGCGAATTGCCCTTGAAAGTGATGAGAGCAAGTCGCAGGTGCAAAGGTATATCGCACTCACAAATCTTATTCCCGAATTTCTCCAAATGGTGGACGAGGGGAAGATGGCATTGACTCCCGCCGTGGAGATCTCACGCTTGCCAATCAAAGCACAAAAGATGCTCCACCGAGAGTGCGAGCTTTGTGATTGTACTCCCTCCTACTCGCAGACGGTTCGTATGAGAAAGATCAACGAGGTGAGAGAGCTAACGTGGCACGACCTTGCCGAGATTATGAGCGAGGAAAAAGCTAACCAAAAGGAGAAGGTCACGCTCTTTATGGATGACCTCAAAAAGTATTATCCAAGAAGCGCAACACCCAAGGACATAGCTGCCGACATTATGAAGATGCTCGAGAGCCGCTATAAGGCAAGGAGGAACAGAGATGGTCGCTAATACGATGACAAAGAAATTGGAGATAGTGAAAAGAGTAAGAGATCGTTCCTACCAAGTGAACGGCATTACCTATATCGTCACGCCAAGGTATCTTGACGAGGGCGAGCAAAACGTGAAAACTCGCTTTGA